>JAKAHX010000231.1 GCA_021814735.1 Chloroflexota bacterium
GGTTTCAGCGCGATGACGATCTAGCCGGAGGAGACGCGGCATGGACGAGCGGCCGACCGGTGCGCAGGAGGCGCGGCATGCACTCGGCGACGACGAGGGGCGCCTCAGCGACCCGCCGGTGATCCCGGAGCCGGCGCCCCGGGACACGGAACCGGGACCGCGCGGTCGCACAGCCGGGAGTCCGGCGGGGCCGGCCGGTGGGCCCTTCGCGGTCTTCCTGCGCGGATCGCTGCCCGCCTGGGCGCTGGTGCGGCAGCGCTTCGACCCCACCGAGATCGACGACGTGCGCGGAGCGGTGCGTGCCGCGCTGGAGCCGGTCATGGGCACGGTCCGGCCGGGGATGCGCGTCTGCGTGGCCGCCGGCAGCCGCGGGATCGACCGGATCGACCAGGTCGTCCACGCCACCGTGGAGCGCCTGGCGGAGGCCGGGGCCTCGGTCTTCATCGTGCCGGCCATGGGGAGTCACGGCGGGGCCACCGCGGAGGGGCAGCGCGAGGTCCTGGCCAGCTACGGGATCACGCCGGAGACGATGGGCTGCGAGATCCGCTCCAGCATGGCCACCGTGGAGCTCGGCGAGGTGCGGCCGGGCGTGCCGGTGTACCTGGATCGGGAGGCCTTCGAGGGCGCCGACGCGATCATCCCGGTCAACCGCGTGAAGGTCCACACCGACTTCTCCGGTCCGGTGCAGAGCGGTCTCGCCAAGATGATCGCGATCGGGCTCGGCAAGCAGCACGGCGCGGACACGTTCCACCGCGAGGGGTTCGCGGTCTTCCACGAGCTGATCCCGGAGGTGGCCGCCTTCACCCTGGCGCATGCCCCGATCCCGTTCGGCCTCGCCCTCGTGGAGAACGGCTTCGCCCGCCTGCGCCACGTGGAGGCCGTCCCGGCCGACCGGATCGCGACCCGCGAGCCCGAGCTGCTGGCGATGTCGACCGGCCTGCTGGCCCGCCTGCCGCTCGACACGATCGACGTGCTCGTCCTCGACGAGATCGGCAAGGACGTGAGCGGGCTCGGGATGGACTCCAACGTGGTGGGCCGCTACTACACCGGGCCCACCGGGACGCCACCCGCCATCCAGCGCATCGTGGCGCGCGGCCTCACCGCGGCCACCGAGGGGAACGCCGTGGGAGTCGGCATGGCCGACGTCGTGCTGCGCCGCCTGGTGGACGCCATCGACACTGCCAAGACGTACATGAACTGCATCACCGCCAAGACCCCCGAGGGGGCACGCGTGGCACTCACGGTCGACACCGACCGGGAGGCGCTGGCGGTGGCGCTCGCCTGCTGCCTGCGGGTGGTGCCGGAGACCGCCCGCATCGTCCGGGCCCGCGACACCAAGCACCTGGAGCTCCTCTACGTGAGCGAGCCGGCGCTCCCCGAGGTGCTGGCCGGCGGACGTTGCGAGCTGATTGAGCCGCCCCACCCGATCGCCTTCGACGCAACCGGGATGCTGACCGAGCAGTACCGGTAGGCGGCGCGCCGCCATGACGGATCCGGGCCGCCGACCGCGGCCGGGCATGCGCGGGACGACGGCCGCGCCGTCCGCGCCCGGGCTCCCTCGGGGGGCCGGGCGCGCCCGGGAGGCGCCTTCGTCGGCCTCGCTGCCGCTGCCCCCCGGAGCCGCGCGGTTCGTGGGCCCGACCGCGGGCCGCGTGGCGGACCTGACGCTCCCCTGGGCCAACACGACCCGCACAGTGCTGGTCCGGGCGGCTGGCGGCAAGCTGCTGGTCGTCCAGTGGGGTGCGGACCGGGCCGCGATCGCGCGCCGCATCCGCCTCGCGCGGACTCTGGCCCGCGTCGCGCCGGCGCTCCCGGTGCCGCCCGTGGTCGCGGGCGACGCGAGCACCGAGGTCCCATGGCTGGCCACCCCGTACGTCCCGGGCACGCCGGGCCGGGACCTGCTCCGCAGCGACGCCGAGGCCGCTCGACTGGGTGCCGCGGTCGGCGGGCTGGCACGCGAGCTGCGATCGGTGCCGCCGACGGGCCTGCTGCTGCCCCGGCGCTGGGCCGAACCGGTGCGACTGCAGACAGCCGCTCGAGACTGGCTCGCCCGTGCACGCGACGCGCTTGGCGCAGATCTCGCCGACCGCCTCGGGCACCGCATCGAGGCGATCCCCGCGGTGCTGGATGCGCCACCCGTCTTCGCCCACGGTGACCTGGCGCCGGTGAACGTGGTCCTTCGCGGTGGGGAGGTGGTCGCCCTGCTCGACCTGGAGCGGGCACGCCTGGCCCACCCCCTCTACGACGCCGCGTGGTGGACCTGGGTGATCCGGGTTCACCATCCCGAGCGGGCGGCCAGCGCGGGCGACCGGTTCCTCGAGGCGGCCGGCCTCGGGCCGGACCGCGAAACGCTGGACCGGCTCGCGCTGCTGGCTGCCCTGCAGTGCCTCGAGATGCTGGCCGCCCGGCCGCGGGGCGCTGACCCGGTGCGGCGCGAGTGGGCCCGGCGCGTGGCACTGGCCGTGCAGGGCTTCGGACCCCTTTGAACGAGGCCCGCCGCGGCGCGGGTGGGCCTCGCGTGGCGGTCGTGACGCGCGCTGCGTGCACCATCGAAGGATCACGCCGCCGGCACGCGGCAGCCGCCCGGTGTCGCCCGGCACGGGGTGTGCCCGGGTGGCCGCTACCTGGCGACGGAGAGGCGCTTGAACTCGGCGACCTGCGCCTTGATCGCGCGTTCGGTGGGCAGACGCTCGACGGATGAGGCGCCGAAGAAGCCGTGGATCCCGGGCATCCGGGCGAGCGCGACGCCCACGTTCGCCGGCTCGTCGAACGGACCGCCGTGGCAGATCACGATGATGTCCCGGCGGACGGACCTGCCCGCCTCGGCCATCCCCATGACCCTGTCGATCGCCTCGTCCAGGGTGAGCGCGACGCCGGCACCGATCGTGCCGGCGGTGGTGAGGCCCACGTGCGCGACGAGCTGATCGGCGCCGGCCTGCACCATCGCCTTCGCCTGGTCGGCGTCGAAGACGTAGGGCGAGGTGAACATGTCCTGGGCGTGCGCCTCGGCGATCGCCGCGACCTCCCGGTCGTAGCCCATGCCGGTGGCCTCCAGGTTCTTCCGGAAGTCGCCGTCGATGAGTCCGACCGTGGGGAAGTTCTGGACGCCGTCGAAGCCCATCTCCTTCAGCTGGCGCAGGAACACCTTCATGATCCGGAACGGATCGGTGCCGTTGATGCCGGCCAGGACCGCCATGTCCCTGACCACCGGGAGCACCTCCGCGGCCATCTCGACGACGATCCCGTTCGCGTCGCCGTAGGCCAGGAGCCCGGCCAGCGAGCCGCGACCCGCCATCCGGTAGCGCCCGGAGTTGTAGATGATCGCCATGTCGGCGCCGCCTGCCTCGGCCATCTTGGCCGAAATGCCGGTGCCGGCGCCCGCACCGACGATGGGGATACCGGCCTCGATGTTGGCCCGGAGGCGACGCACGAGCTCGGCGCGCGGGATGAACGGCATGGTCCAACTCCTTTCCTTCGAGGGCGCTGCCTCGGCCGAGGGCCGGCGGGGGCCCCGGCGACCGGTCAGCGCGCTGCCAGTGCCTCGAGCAGGCGGCCGGTCATCGCGTCGGCGAAGGCCGGGTCGTTGATGTGCAGGTCGAGCTCCACGAGCTCCACCTTCGAGCGGTCCAGGTGTGCCCGGATGGCCCCGAAGAGCGCCGCGTCCGCCTCGGGCGACCAGAAGGGCCCGCCGTCCGCGTCGATCATCGAGACCCCTCTGAGGGGCAGGAAGAGCGTCGTCGGACCGGTCGCGGCGTTGAGCTTGGTCGCGATGATCCGCCCGAGCTCGGCGTTCTCCGCCGGCGTCGTGCGCATCAGCGTGACCGTCGGATTGTGCCGGTAGAGAGTCCGCTCGCGGAACTGCGCGGGGACCGTGTCCATCGGCCCGAAGTTGCACATGTCGAGCGCGCCCACCGAGACGACCTGGGGGGTTCCGGTCCGCGCCGCGGCGTCCAGGCGAGTGGGACCGGCCGACAGCACGCCGCCGACCAGCTCGTCGGCCCACTCCGTGGTCGTGATGTCGGCCACGCCGGCAATGAACCCGCCCTCGATGAGCGACTCCATGGCCCGGCC
>JAKAHX010000232.1 GCA_021814735.1 Chloroflexota bacterium
AGTGTAGCCTATGCGCCTCGGCCCGCCGGCATGCCGGTCGGGCCGGCAGGCGTTCCGGTGTGCTCCCCGTCAGTTCCCGTACCATGTGCGCTGGTCTGCACGGGTCCGCGTGTTGTCGTGCGCGCCGGCCCGCCGCGCAGGTCGTTGCCCGTCGGTTCACACGTGGCGCCCGTCGCCACCGCACAAGGATGCCCGTCCATGAAGGTTGGTGTCGCCAGGGAGACCGCGCCCGGGGAGCGCCGGGTGGCGCTGGTGCCCGAGACCCTTGCCAAGCTCCAGAAAGCCGGCGCGGAGATCCTCGTCGAGCGGGGAGCGGGTCTCGGCTCGCATTTCCCCGACAGCGCGTACGAAGCGGCCGGGGCGACCGTCGTCTCCACCGAGGACCTGTACGCCCAGGCCGACCTGATCGCGCGGGTGCAGAAGCCCTCTGCCGACGAGGCCGCCAGGCTGCGGTCCGGCCAGGTGGTCGTCGGCTTCCTGCAGCCTCTGCTCGATCCCCGGCTCGCCGCGGACCTCGCTGCCAGGGGCGTCACGGCGATCAGCCTGGATGCCATCCCGCGCACCCTGAGCCGTGCGCAGACCATGGACGCGCTGTCCTCGCAGGCCAACGTGGGCGGCTACAAGGCGGTCATCATGGCCGCCGAGGCCTTCGGCCGGTACTTCCCGATGCTGACCACCGCGGCCGGCACGGCGAAGCCGGCCAACGTGCTGGTGCTGGGGATCGGCGTGGCCGGCCTCCAGGCCATCGCGACCGCCCGGCGGCTCGGCGCGGTCGTGAAGGCCTACGACGTGCGTCGGGAGACGAAGGAGCAGGCCCAGAGCGTCGGCGCGCAGTTCATCGAGCTCACCTCGGTCGCCGACGCGACGGGCGAGGGCGGCTACGCGCGCGCCCTGACCCCCGAGGAGCAGAAGGCCCAGCAGGACGAGCTCAACGGGCACATCGCCCAGCAGGACGTGGTCATCACGACCGCGCAGGTGCCGGGTCGGCGACCGCCGATCCTGGTGACCGCGGCGGCGGTGGCCGGGATGAAGCCGGGCTCGGTGATCGTGGACATGGCGGCCAGCGAGCTGGGGGGCAACTGCGAACTCTCGAAGGCAGGCGAGACCGTCGAGACGGCGAACGGGGTCACCATCCTGGCCCCCACCAACCTGCCCGCCAGCATGCCCGGGAGCGCCAGCCTGTTCTACTCCCGGAACCTGGCCGCGCTCCTCCTGACGTTCATCAAGGATGGCGCCCTGGCCATCGACCCCGCGGACGAGGTGCACGCCTCGACCGTCATCACGCACGGCGGCCGCGTCGTGCAGGCGGCCACGCAGAAGCTGCTCGAGTCCGCCGCCGGCTCGACCATGGGAGGTTCCCCGGCATGAGCGTCGACCAGCTCATCTCCTCGCTCACGATCTTCGTGCTCGCCATCCTGGTGGGCTTCGAGGTCATCAGCAAGGTGCCGGCCACGCTCCACACGCCGCTCATGTCGGGCGCCAACTCGATCCACGGGATCGTGCTGGTGGGCGCCATGCTGATCGCGGCCATCGCCGACAACCCGCTGAGCATCTTCCTCAGCGTCCTGGCGGTGGCCTTCGCGGCCATGAACGTGGTGGGCGGGTACCTGGTCACCGACCGGATGCTCGAGATGTTCAAGAAGCGGCCCGCGGCCCCCAGGGGCGCGCCGAAGCCCGAGGCCTGACCGCCATGTCGCTCGACACCTTCATCCGGCTCGTCTACATCGTCGCGGCGGCCTGCTTCGTGATGGGCCTGCACCTCATGAACTCGCCGGCCACGGCCAGGCGCGGCAACCAGCTGTCGGCGGCGGGCATGGCGGGAGCCGTGCTGGGGACCCTCCTGCTGATCGCCGCGGGCGACGTCAGCACCACGGGCACCCTCATCTGGCCGATCATCGTGGTCGGCCTCGTGGTGGGCGGCGGGGCCGGCGCCTACACCGCGCGCACCGTGAAGATGACCGCGATGCCGCAGCTCGTCAGCATCTTCAACGCGATGGGCGGCGGCGCGGCGGCGCTGGTCGCGATCGACGAGTTCGTCCGGGCCGCCGGGATCGGTCCTCACACGCTCGGCACGGCCGAGGTGGTGGCGACCGTACTGGACGTGGTGATCGGCTCGGTCACCTTCACCGGCTCGCTGATCGCCGCCGGGAAGCTGCAGGGGATCGTGACCGGCACGCCGGTCAAGCTGCCCGCCGGCCAGGCCATCAACGTGGTGCTGGCCGTGGTCGCGCTGGTCGCCGCCGTCTACCTGATCGCCGTCGGCCAGGTCCTGGCGATGCTCGGCGTGCTGCTCGTGGTGGCCCTGATCTTCGGCGTCACCATGGTGCTGCCGATCGGCGGCGCCGACATGCCGGTGGTCATCTCCCTCCTCAACGCGTTCACCGGCACGGCGGTGGCGATGGCCGGGTTCGTCATCGACGATCCGGTCCTGATCATCGCCGGTGCGCTGGTGGGGGCCTCCGGCGGCATCCTCACCAAGCTCATGGCCGACGCGATGAACCGCTCGATCATGAACATCATCGTGGGCGGCTTCGGGACCGGCGACGCCGGGGCGGTGGCGGCGGCCGGCGCCGCGACTGGCGGGGGGTCGGTGCGCGAGCTGACCGTCGACGACGCGGCCATCCAGCTGACGTATGCCCAGCACGTGATCGTGGTGCCCGGCTATGGGCTGGCCGTGGCCCAGGCGCAACATGCGACGGCCGAACTGGCCGCACTCCTGGAGGAGCGGGGGGTCGACGTCAAGTACGCCATCCACCCGGTCGCCGGCCGCATGCCGGGCCACATGAACGTCCTCCTCGCCGAGGCCAACGTGCCGTATCCGCAGCTCTGGGAGATGGAGGACATCAACCCGGAGTTCCAGCGGGCGGACGTGGCCCTCGTGCTTGGCGCCAACGACGTCACGAACCCGGCGGCGCGGTCCGATCCCTCGAGCCCGATCTACGGGATGCCGATCCTGGACGTGGACAAGGCCGCGAACATCATCGTGGTCAAGCGCTCGATGCGCCCGGGCTACGCGGGGATCGACAACCTGCTCTACACGGATCCCAAGACGGGCATGCTCTTCGGCGACGCCAAGGAGGTGCTCACGCAGCTCATCTCCGCGGTCAAGGCTCTGTAGGGCGGTCGAGGCTCTGCAGGGCGGTCAAGGCACCGCAGGCGCCAAAGCGCGGTCCACGCATCTTCCCGCCACGCCTGCTCCATCGCGGGCACCGGCCGCGCCGCGGGCGCGTCGCGCGACTATCCTGTGGCCATGGACCACCGGTATGCCGTCGAGATGCAGGGCGAGGTGCATGCGCCGAGGGACGCGGTGTGGCCGCTCCTGTCCACCGCCGACGGGCTGGCTCGCTGGCTCGACGCCGCCGAGTTCGAGCCCACCGTGGGTGCCCCGGTGCGCCTCCGCATGGCGGACGCCACCGCGGTGGGGACGGTCCTGGCCGTCGATCCGCCCCAGCACGTCTCGTTCACGCTCGACTGGGACGGCGAGTCGCTCGGCCGCCCCAGCGTCGTCGCGCTCGACGCGATCGACCACGGCGGGCTCACGCACGTGACGCTGCGGCACGTGGGGCTACCGGGCGGTCGCCGGCACGAGTGGCACGAGGCGCTCTGGCGCCACTGGTTCCCCCGGTTGCTGCGCGCGGCCGCGGAGGGCTCCCACCCGGTCCCGGCCCGAGACCGCTCGTAGCGGAGGCACGCGCCGACCGCCCGCCGGTCACGCCGACCCCCCGCCGGTCACGCGCTCGCGTCCGTCCGGCGGCACTCCCACCGACATCCACCACGGACCGACATCTGCCCGACTGGCGCGTCCCGACCGGCACCTGCCCCGGGGCGCTCATCCCTCTCGGGGCTGGGCGTCGCCTGCTGCGTACCTCGTCGCCGCCAGGCGGACCTGCTCCGCCACGCGCGCCCGCAGCTCGGGCGGTTCCAACACCTCCGCGTCAGCGCCCCAGCCCAGGATCCAGACCTGGATCTCCCGCAGCCCTGCCACGCGTCCGCGCCAGATCAGCGAGCCGTCGGGCTGCGGCTCCAGCTGCTGGCTGCCGTGCCAGCGCGTCTCGGCCACGCGCCGCG
>JAKAHX010000233.1 GCA_021814735.1 Chloroflexota bacterium
CGAGGTGGCCGAGGTGGCCGAGGTGGCCGAGGTGGCCGAGGTGGCCGAGGTGGCCGAGGTGGCCGAGGTGGCCGAGGTGGCCGAGACAGGGTCGCTCAGTGCACCGCGAAGCCGGCAATGATCATCACGACGCCGACGATCGCCGCCACCAGCCAGGGTTGCGCCCGGTGGCGCAGCTCGGTCTCCATCAGGTCGGCGCTCGTCGGGCCTGACTCGGTCGGCCGGCCGCGCCAGGTCTCGTAGCGACGGATGTTGTCCTGCTGGGCGTGCAGCGCCTGGTACCGGCGCCAGTACGGCATGCCCCGAACCCAGGCCGCGGCGATCAGCGCGATCCCCACGACCCACAGCACCACGTTGACCGCGCTCACCTGCCGCTCCCACTCTTGCAGGACGTGACCACGCGTACGCCCTCGGCGCGTCGGCTCGAGCCATCTCGGGTCCGGCCCGTCACCCGCCGAGCCCCAGCTGCAACGGGATCAACCCGATGCGCGCCTGCCGCGGGTGGGCCTTCTCGCCGGGCGCCCGCTCGCCGGGCGCCCGCGGCAGGGAGATCGTTCCGCGTGCCTCGTGCCGCTCGGAGACCGGCGCGTGCACCGCCACCCGTGTCCGGGCTCACGCCTGCGGTGCGGGCCCGGACGCACGACATACGCACCGCGGGCAGATCGACCCACGTCTCGGCATGCGCGCGGCCGCCGGCCCGCGTCACACCCTCTCCTCCAGCCGCTCGCGGACGAGTCGCTGCACCAGGGCCGCGTTCGCCTGGCCACGCGTCTCCTTCATCACCTGCCCGACCAGGAAGCCGATCGCCTGTGGCTTGCCGGAGCGGTAGTCGGCCACCGCCGCCGGGTTTGCCGCGAAGACCCGGTCGATGGCGGCGGCCAGCGCAGCGGTGTCCGAGATCTGCGAGATGCCGAGATCCGCCACGATCAGCTCGACCGGCCTCCCGCTCTCGACGTGGCGCGCGAAGACCTCCTTGGCGTTGGTGCCCGAGATCCGCCCCTCCCCGATCATCGCCACGAGCCGCGCGAGCTCTGCGCCCGAGGCACGTCCGCCATCCCCGCGCTGTCGCGTGATCCGCAGGTACTCCCCGGTGACCCAGTTCGCGAGCGCCTTCGGGGCTGGCCGCCCGGCGGGCGTCGGCCGCTCAGCTGCCGCGGGACCCTCGCCGGCGACCGGCCGTTCGGCCGACGCCTGAAGCTCAGCCGCCGCGGGACCTCCGCCAGCCGCCGCGGAGCTCCCGGCAGGACCCAACCCAGCCGCCGCGAGGGCCTCCTCGAACAGGGCACTCGCCGCCGCGTCGCTGACGATCACGCCGGCGTCGTAGGCGGAGAGACCGAGTTCCTCCGTGTAGCGTCGCCGCCGGGCCGCGGGAAGCTCGGGCAGGGCCTCCCGGATCCGGGCCAGCCACGCCGCGTCGGTCCGCAGCGGGGGCAGGTCAGGTTCGGGGAAGTACCGGTAGTCGTCGGAGTACTCCTTGACGCGCATCCGGTACGTCTCGTTGTGAACGTCGTCCCAGCCGCGGGTTTCCTGCACCAGCGAGCCGCCGGACTCGAGGACGCCGATCTGTCGCTCGATCTCGTGGGCGATGGCCCGCTCGACCGCGCGGAACGAGTTCATGTTCTTGACCTCGACCCGCGTCCCGAACGCATCCTGGCCGACCCGCCGCACCGAGACATTCGCCTCGACCCGCATCTGGCCGTTCTCCATCTCGGCATCCGAGGCCCCGATCGTGCGCAGCAGCAGCCGCAGCTCCTCCGCGTAGCGCCGCGCCTGCTCGGCAGTCCGGATGTCCGGCTCGGTCACGATCTCCATGAGCGGGAGGCCGGAACGATTGAAGTCGACCAGGCTGATGCGGCGGCCCAGCTCGTCGGTCGTGTGCTGGAGACGCGCGGTGTCCTCCTCCAGGTGCGCGCGTGTGATGCGCACCGTGAAGGGGCCCTGGCTCGTGTCGAAGGAGAGCCGGCCTTGGGCGGCCAGCGGCAGGTCGTACTGGCTGATCTGGTAGCCCTTGGGCAGGTCGGGGTAGAAGTAGTTCTTCCGATCCCAGCGAGTCACCGGCGCGATCTCCGCCTCGATGGCGAGACCGGTCGCGATGACCAGCTCCACGGCCCGGCGGTTGATGACCGGGAGGACACCCGGCATCCCCAGGCAGACCGGGCAGGTGCGGCTGTTCGGCGCCGCGTCCCGCAGGTCCGTCGAGCAGCGGCAAAACATCTTCGAGGCGGTACGCAGCTGCGCATGCACCTCGATCCCGATCACCGCTTCCCAGCCGGACGCGGTGCGCCCGACGCCTGCCCCCGGTGCCGTCTGCCCGACGCCTGCCCCCGGTGCCGTCTGCCCGACGCGGGTCCCCGGTGCCGTCTGCCCGGCGCTCGTCCCCGGCGCGGGTGCCCCGTCCGACGGGCGTGCGTCGAGTCCCGCCGGTGCCTGGGCGCCGCCCGCCGCCGTGCCGGGTGCGGCCGCGTCAGCCATGCCGGGACACGAAGCGCTCGATCCGGACCAGCGCCTCCTCCAGCTGCTCGTAGCTCGTCGCGTAGCACGCGCGCACGTGCCCGGCCCCCGAGGGCCCGAACGAATCGCCCGGCACCACGGCGACGTGCTCCTCGAACAGGAGCCGCTCACCAAACTCCTCGCTGGTGAGCCCGGTGCCACCGATGTACGGGAAGGCGTAGAAGGCGCCCCGCGGCTCGACCGTGGGGAGGCCGATCCGATTGAGCCCGGCCACGAACATCCGCCGGCGACGATCGTACTCGGCCAGCATCCGCTCGACGTCCGGCTCTGCCTCCCGGAGCGCCACCAGCGCGGCATCCTGGGCGGTGGTGGAGGCACACATGATGTCGTACTGGTGGACCTTGACGATCCCCTCCATCAGGTCGCGCGGCGCGCACACGTAGCCGATGCGCCAGCCGGTCATCGCGTACGCCTTGGAGAAACCGCCGATCAGCACGGTGCGCTCGTGCATCCCCGGCAGGCTCGCCACGGACTCGTGGCGGTGCCCACCGTAGACCAGCCGGTCGTAGATCTCGTCGCTCACCACCAGGAGATCGTGCCGGCGGGCGATGTCGGCGAGCGCCCGGAGGACGTCGGGAGGCAGCACGGCCCCGGTGGGATTGCAGGGATACCCAAGGAAGAGCGCCTTGGTCCGCGGCGTGATCCGGCGCTCGACCTCCGTCGGGTCCAGGGCGAAGCCGTCCGCGGCGCGGGTGGGGACGTGCACCGCAGTCCCGCCGGCGAAGACGATGGCCGGCAGGTACGAGACGTACGAGGGCTCGTGGAGCAGGACCTCGTCTCCCGGGTCCACGATGGCCGTCATGGTGGCTGCGACAGCCTCCGACGCGCCGACCGTGACCAGGATCTCGGTCGCGGGATCGTACGAGGCGCCATAGCGCCGCTCCAGGTGCTCGGCGATCGCGCGGCGGAGCTCGATCGTCCCGAAGTTGCTCGTGTAGTGGGTGCGGCCAGCCTGCAGCGACCGGATCCCGGCCTGCACCACCCGCTCCGGCGTGCCGAAGTCCGGCTCGCCCACGCCCAGCGAGATGACGTCCGGCATGGTGGCCATCACGTCGAAGAACTTGCGGATGCCGGACGCCGGGACCGCCGACACGCGGGCGGCCAGCCGGGAGCGGGTGGACGAAGCAGTCTCGGCGGACACGCGTTGCTCCTCTCGGTTCAGGCCGGCGCCGCAGCGCCCGGCAGGCGCGGCGGCTCCGTGGAGGGATCGTCCAGGGCGGGCAGGCTCGCTGGCTCGAGGGTTCGCCAGTCGGCGTCGGCGGTGATCGCCTCGTACGCGCGCGCGATGCGCAGGATGCGCGCCTCGTCCCAGGCCCGGCCGATCACCTGCAGGCCCACGGGCAGCCCCTCGGAGAGGCCGCATGGCACCGACAGGCCGGGCAAGCCGGCCACGTTGACGGGCAGCGTGCAGGCGTCGGACAGGTACATGGCGACCGGGTCCTGCAGGCGTGCCCCGAACGGGAACGCCACCGTGGGGCTGGTCGGCGCGACGATTGCATCCACCCGCTCGAACGCGGCATCGAAGTCGG
>JAKAHX010000234.1 GCA_021814735.1 Chloroflexota bacterium
CCCACCTCCAGCACGAGCGAGTCTCCGTAGATCGCGTCCACCGTCCCGCGCAGCGATGCGATCATCCCGCGAGACCCCCGCGGGAGCCCGTCCTGGCGCAGAAGGCAATCAGACCACGGCTGGCGCCAGGGCTCGGGCAACGGTACCGCGCGGCGCGGCTGGCACTTGGGCCGCGGCCGGCATTCGCCCCGCCGCCGACGCTGAGGCCGCGGTCTGTCCTGGCACGCGAGGCCCTCAAGCCGCCGCCGACGCTGAGGCCGCAGCCGGCGCTGAGGCCGCCGACCCTGAGGCCGCAGCCGGCGCCGAGGCCGCGATCCGCGCGGAAACCGGGATGGCGAGCCAGGACGCGACTCGGGCCCCCATGGAGTCCGATGCAGCTGGTGGTGTCGCGACTCCGGTCCCCATGGAGGCCGAGGCAGCTGGTGACGTCGCGACGCCGGCCCGCACGGAGGTCACCGCGGCCCGCACCCGCGCCGCGGTGCGGCGAACGGGCGCGGCCCCCCCAGCCCCCCAGATCCGGGACGTCGCAGCGGGGGCTCACGCCGGCGCGACCTCGCGGGCCATCCGGGCCCCTCATGCCGCTGCCGTCCGACTGTGCGCCAGGCAGACGGCGATCGCCAGCGCGTCGGCCGCATCGTCGGGCCGTGGCAGCTCGGGCAGCGCGAGGACCACCTGGACCATCCGCTGCACCTGGTCCTTGGGTGCCCGCCCGTATCCGGTCACGGCGGTCTTCACCTCGTTCGGGGTGAATTCGAAGACCGGCAGCCCGTGCTCGGCCGCGGTCAGCAGCACCACGCCACGCGCCTGGCCGACGGCGAAGGCCGTCTGGACGTTGCGGTTGAAGAAGAGCCGCTCGACCGCGACAGCAGAGGGCTGGTGACGGTCGATCAGGTCCGCCACCGAGGCTCGGATCTCGAGGAGTCGTTCCGCGAGCGGCCGGTCCGAGGGCGTCTCCACGCAGCCATAGTCGAGAGCGCGAATGCGGGAGCCCGTGCGCTCCACGACGCCATATCCGGTGATAGCCGTGCCCGGGTCGATCCCGAGGACGATCAAGCCGAGGCCGCCTCGGCCATCACCTCGTCGGGGATCTCGAAGTTCGCAGTGACCCGCTGCACGTCATCGTGATCCTCGAGATGCTCGATCAGGCGCAGGTTCGCGCGCGCCTTCGAGGCATCCACCTCGATGGTGTTCTTCGCCTGCATGGTCAGCTCGGCGGTCTCGATCCGGACGCCGGCCGCCTCCAGCTGGCGCCGCACGGCCTCCAGGTCGGCGGGTGCCGTGTAGACCTCCAGCGGGTCCGCGTCCGTGTCCACGTCCTCCGCGCCCGCGTCGATCGCCAGCAGCGCCACCTCGTCCGCGTCCTGCCCCTCGCGCGGAATGGTGATCTGGCCCCGAGCCTCGAACTGCCAGGCAACGGCGCCACCGCCCGCGAGCTGACCGCCGTGCTTGGCGAAGATCGCGCGCACGTCCGCCGCAGTGCGGTTGCGGTTGTCCGTCGCGGTCTCCACGAGGATGGCCACGCCGCCCGGGCCGTAGCCCTCGTAGGTGATCTCCTCGAACTGCTCCGCCTCCGCCCCGCCGGTGGCTCGTTCGATGGCGCGCTTGATGTTCTCCATGGGCATGTTCACGCCCCGCGCCTTCTCGATGGCGAGCCGGAGCTTGAAGTTGCCGTCCGGGTCGCCGCCCCCCGCGCGCGCTGCGATGGCGATCTCGCGGGCGACCTTGGTGAAGACCGCGCCGCGCTTGGCGTCGTTGGCGCCCTTCTGGCGCTTGATCTGGGCCCACTTGGAATGTCCGGACATCGCGCGCCATTCTACTAGAATGACCGGGCCGCGCCCCCGGCCTTCGCCCGCTGACCCGCACTGGAAGGGCTGCCCTAGATGAAGACTGTCGAACCGAGCCGACTCCGGAACGTCGTCCTGGCCGGTCACGCCGGCGCAGGCAAGACGACGCTGGCCGAGCATCTCCTGCACAGCGCCGGGGCGATCAGCCGGCTGGGACGGGTCGACGACGGAACGGCCAGCCTGGATTTCGAGCCCGAGGAGCAGAAGCGGCACCTGTCACTGGCCCTCGCCGTGGCGTCGCTGGAGCACGCCGACCACCGCGTGACGATCGTGGACACCCCCGGGTACGCGGACTTCGTGGGCGAGGTGATCCAGGGATACGCGGCCGTGGACGGGGCGCTCATCGCCATGGACGCGTCCGGGGCCGTGGAGGCCGGGACGGAGAAGGCGGTCCAGCTTGGCCGGGAGACCGGCGTGGCGGCACTCTTCGTCCTCACCCGCTGCGAGCGGGAGAATGCCGACCCCGGAGCCGCCCTCGATCGGCTGCGGGAGGCCTTCGGCCAGAAGATCGCGCCGCTGCAGGTGGCCATCGGAGCGGCTGATTCGTTCCGGGGCTACGTGGACCTGGTGCATGGCGTGGCACACACCTGGAAGGGCGACCAGGAGACCACGGGCCCGGTCCCGGCGGAGCTGGCCGACGAGGTCGCGCGGCGGCGGGAACAGCTGGTCGAGGCTGCGTCAGAGGCGTCGGACGAGGTGATGACGAAGTACCTCGAGGGCGAGGAGATCACCGACGCCGAGCTGGAGGCGTGCGTCGCGGACGCAGTCCGGCGGAGCCTGATCGCCCCGGTCGTGGTCACCTCGGCAGCCCGGGGGATCGGCATCAGCGGGCTCCTGGACGCAGTCGTCGCGTACCTCCCCTCGCCCGTGGACCGGGGCCCGATCGCCGCCCTCGACAGCGACGGCAGGACCGTCCAGGTCGAGCCCGACCCCGGTGCGCCGCTGCTCCTCCACGTCTTCCGGACCACGGCGGACCCGTTCGTGGGTCGACTCACCTTCTTCCGCGTCCTCGCCGGCACCATCCGCAGCCACGACCACGTGTGGAACCCGGTCCGGGGCGAGGAGGAGCGCATCGGCCAGGTCCTGGCGCTCCACGGCAAGGACCAGGAGGCGGTAGGCGAGCTTCGGGCCGGGGAGATCGGCGCCGTGGCGAAGCTGACCGCGACGCTGACCGGCGACACGCTGACCGCGCGCGAGCGGCCCCTCACGATGCCACCGCTCCAGTTCCCCGCCCCCACGCTCGCCGTGGCGATCGAACCGCAGACCAAGGCCGACCTGGACAAGATGGGCCAGGCGCTGGGCCGGCTCGTCGAGGAGGAACCGACCGTTCGCGTCGAGCGACAGGTCGAGACCGGGGAGCAGCTGCTCTGGGCCGTGGGCGAGAACCAGATCCAGGTCCTGGTGGAGCGGCTCAAGCGCAAGTTCGGCGCCGCCGTGCTGACGCACGCGCCGCGCATCCCGTACCGGGAGACCATCCGCGGTCGCACCCAGGTGGAGGGACGGCACAAGAAGCAGACCGGCGGGCACGGCCAGTTCGGGCACGTCTGGATCGAGATCGAGCCGAACCCGGGCGGCGGCGTGGAGTTCGCCGAGCGCGTCGTGGGCGGCGTGGTCCCCAAGCAGTTCTTTCCGGGCGTCGAGAAGGGCGTCCGCGACGTGGCGTCAAAGGGCGTCATCGCCGGGTACCCGGTGATCGACTTCAAGGCCACCCTGTACGATGGGTCGTTCCACCCGGTCGACTCCGACGAGCTCTCGTTCCGGCTCGCCGCCTCCATGGCCACCAGGAAGGGACTCCAGGACGCGAACCCGGTCCTGCTCGAGCCGATCATGGACGTGGAGATCCGGGTACCCGAGGCCTACATGGGCGACGTCAACCGCGACCTGAACACGCGCCGGGGCCGCGTCCTGGGGATGGACAGCGCCGGCAACGGGATCCAGGTGGTGCACGCCCAGGTGCCGCAGGCGGAGCTGTCCACCTACGCCACCGAGCTGCGCGCGTTCACCGCGGGTCGGGGCACCTTCGCCGCCGTCCTCGACCACTACGAGGAAGTGCCTCCGCACATCGCCCAAAAGGTGATCGACGCGCACAAGAAGGAGGAGGCGGCGGCCGCGCACTGACCTGCCGCCGTGGCGGACCGGGCGCCCGCGACCCGGTCCGCGGACCCCTCACTGTCCCAGCGCGGCCCGGGCGTCG
>JAKAHX010000235.1 GCA_021814735.1 Chloroflexota bacterium
CGCGCGTCCGCCAGCGCCGGAGCATGGCGATCCGGGCCAGCCGTCCGGTGCCGGACACGTCGGGCCAGCGGTTGTCGAAGCGATGGTCTCCCACCTGCGTGGCGAACACGGGGTAGGCCGCGAACAGGTCGTCCAGAAGGTCGCGCAGGAGGTACTCGAACGGAGTGATGGGGGTGGGCCGGTAGTCGAAGACGTACGGCTCGAACGGCTCGTAGCGATCGGGGGACGGGGGCACATACGGCTCGGCCGGTCGGTTCACGGGCACATGGTACGGGGACGAGCGGTACGGACGCGCAGCCCTGGCGCCTACAATGCCCGCGTGATCGACGTCCTGCTGAAGATCGCCATCAACGCGGCCGCGTTGCTGGCGGCCGTGGAACTCGTCCCCGGCGTCGCCTTCGACTTCGGGCCGGACTGGTGGAAGCTCGCGCTCGTCGCGCTGATCCTGGGCGTGATCAACACGTACCTCCGACCGATCGTCAAGCTGCTGGCGCTTCCCATCAACCTGCTCTCGATGGGGCTCGTGGGGCTGGTCATCAACACCGCCATGGTGCTGCTCCTGGCGCTGGCCAGCGACCAGCTGCGGCTGGGCTTCACGATCAACGGCTGGCCGGCGGGGGCGTTCTCGCCCGAGGTGATCTGGTCCGCCTTCCTGGCCTCGATCGTGATCAGCGTCGTGGCGCTCGTCCTGAGCCTCGCGTTCGGCCAGAAGCGGGTGCTCGCGCTCCGGGTCTGACGAGGTCGCTGCCGGCCTGGACGCCGCCGGGGGCCCGAACGCCGCCCGGTCCCGGCGGCACCATCCCGTTGCCTGGCCAACCCGGCGCCCGGTCCCGGCGGCACGATCCCGGTCACCGCGCGTCGCCGTGGTCGATGGCGGAGCGTCGGGTACGCTGTTGGCGCACATGACCGAGCCCATCGGCGGCGCGCCCCTGTCGCACGCCCGCCTCACGTTCCGCCAGCGACTCGCGCGACGTCCGCTGCTGTTCGACGGCGCGATGGGCACCCTGCTGTTCAGCCGCGGCATCCCGCAGCAGGCCTCGCTGGACCAGCTGGTGGTGACCCGGCCGGAGGTGGTGAGCGCGGTTCACCGCGAGTACCTGGGCGCGGGCGCCGATGCCATCGAGACCTGCTCGTTCGGCGCGAACCGCATCCGCCTCGCGCATTTCGGGCTCGCAGGCGAGGCGGCACGGCTCAACCGCCGCGCCGCGCAGCTGGCCCGGGAGGCACGGGACGTGTCGGGGCGCGACGCGCTGGTCGCGGGCTCGGTGGGGCCGCTCGCCTCCGCGGTCCGCGGGCCACTCCACATCTCGCTGGAGCGCGCCGAGGCCGCGTTCCGGGAACAGGTGGAAGGGTTGCTCGAGGGCGGCGTGGATCTCTTCGTGCTGGAGACGTTCAGCCATCTCGACGAGATGCTGGCCGCCATCGGCACCATCCGAGGGCTGTGCGACCTGCCCGTGGTGGCCGAGATGACCTTCGGCGAGGAACTCCGCGCGGCCGACGGCACGACGCCGTCGAACGCGGCACGCGCCCTGGCCTCCGCCGGCGCCGACGTGGTCGGCGTCAACTGCGGTGCGGGCCCGCTGGTCTGCCTGGATGCCCTGGAGGCCATGGAGCTGCCGGCCGGCGTGCTGCGCTCGATCATGCCCAACGCCGGCCTGCCGCAGCGCGTGGAGGGGCAGTTCGTCTACGCCGCCGATCCAGCCTACTTCGGGGAAACGGTCCCCCGGTTCCTCGCCGCCGGCGCCACGATCGTGGGCGGCTGCTGCGGGACCACCCCGGAGCACATCGCCGCGATGCGACGGGCGCTCGACGCGCTCCTTGCCTCCCCCGCGAGCCAGCCCCTGGCGCCGGAGACGGTGCCGGCGCCATCCGGCCTCGCCCGATACACCGAGCCCGCTGTCAGCGGGGGCCGCCGCACCGCCGCCCCCCGGTTCGTCACCGCACCATCGGCGGAGCCATCCACCGCGGCGCCCGGGCCTGCCGTGCCCTCCCCGTACGCGCACGAGGTGCCCCGGACCGGACGGGTGGAGGCCTCCCTCGCCGCGGCTCCTGGGCCGACCGGCCTGGCGGAGGCCCTCGCGGCCGGCCGGTTCGTGATCAGCGTCGAGATCGATCCGCCCCGCTCGGTGCGGATCGAACGGACGCTCGAGGCGGCCCGGCTGCTGCGCGACGCCGGCGTGGACCTGGTGAACATCAGCGACAGCGCGATGGCTCGCGTGCGCATGGGCGCCATGGCGGTCGCGTTCGCCATCCAGCGCGACCTGGGGCTCGAGTGCCTGGTCCATGTCACCACCCGCGACCGCAACCTCATGGCCCTCGAGTCGGAGCTGCTGGGCGCCCACGCCCTCGGGATCCGGAACATCCTGGCGCTCACCGGGGACCCGCCGAGGACGGGCGACTACCCCACCGGGACCGGTGTCTGGGACGTGGACTCCATCGGGCTGGTCGGGATCCTGGCCCGCCTGAACCGGGGCGAGGATGCCGCCGGCAGCCCGATCGGTGCACGGGCAGGGTTCACCATCGCCTGCGCGCTCGACCCCACGTCCGCCGACCTCGACCACGAGCTCGGACGCCTGGAACAGAAGCTGGCCGCCGGTGCGCAGCTCGTGATGACGCAGCCCGTCTACGACCGGGCCCAATGGGACCGGCTCGCCGACGGCGTGCAGCGGCACTGGGGCGCTGCCCGCCTGCCCGTGCCGGTCCTCGCCGGCGTGCTCCCCCTGCACTCCTCGAGGCACGCCGAGTTCCTTCACCACGAGGTGCCGGGGATCACGATCCCCGACCGGATCCGTGCCCGGATGCACGCGGCGGGCGATCGTGGCGCGGAGCTGGGGATGGAGCTCGCGATCTCGCTGATCGAGGAGCTCCGGCCGCTCGTGAACGGGATCTACCTCATGCCCAGCTTCGGGCGGTACGAGATGGCCGCGGAGGTGGTCCGCCGGCTGCGGAGCGGCGATGGACGGTGACGGCTGGCTCGAGCTCGGGCCCGGCGTCTTCCGCCGCCGCTACGCCGCGCTCGACCAGGGGATCTGCGCGATCCTGGGCCACGAGGCGGCCCTCCTGGTGGACACCCGCTCCACCCTCGCCGAGGCGGATGCGCTCCTCGCCGACCTGCGGCACCTGACCCCACTGCCCGTCACCCACGTCGTGAACACGCACGCCCACTTCGACCACGTCCTGGGCAACGCGCGCTTCGTGCCGGCGGAGATCTGGGCGCACGAGCGCTGCGCCCGGCGGCTCCGCGACCATGGCGAACAGGTGCGCGCAGAGGCCATGACCTGGGCGCGGGCGGGGGGACCGGGCATGGCCGCGCTCGCGGAGGGACTGGCCCAGGCGCCGATCGTGGCGCCGGATCACGTCGTGGGTGACGACGGCGCGGTCCTGGAGGTCGGTGGCCGGGTGGTGGAGCTGCATCACCCGGGCCGGGGTCACACGGACGGCGACCTCGTGGTGGCCATCCCCGATGCCGGGGTCATCGTGGCGGGCGACCTCGTCGAGGAAGGCGCCCCGCCGTCGTTCGAGGACGCCTTCCCGCTCGACTGGCCCGGCGCGCTCGACGCGGTCGTGGGGCTGGCGCGCAGCATGGCAGCCGGCGCGGACGCGCCGCTGATCGCACCCGGGCACGGAGCGGTCGTGGACGTGGCGTTCGTCGAGAGGCAGGCCCGCCTGCTGCGGGCCGTGGCGGCCGCCGCGCGTGCCGGCCACGCCGAGGGGAAACCGGTGCCGGATGTGGCAGAGCGCCTTGACCTGCCACCGGCCGTGAGCGTTGTAGCCGTCCGCCGCGCCTACGCGCAGCTGGACGGGCGCATCTGACCGGCGCCACCCCTGTCGGCCGGCCGCGGCCCGCACGGGCACGCCGCCGCACGGGCACGCCCGCCGCCCGGGCACGCCGCCCGCGACCGCGCGACGGGCCCCGGGGCACCGTGGGTCCTCGCGCCCGCGGATCGCACCGGAGCCGGGCCCACGGCCGCGTCGTACACTGGCCGCATGGGTGCCGTGGACACCATGGATGTCTTCTT
>JAKAHX010000236.1:0-2219 GCA_021814735.1 Chloroflexota bacterium
TCGCGGTAGAGTGCACCAGACGCAGGGAGGGATCGATGCGGGCCGAGGGCACACTGGAGATCGGGGCATCCCGCGATGCAACGTGGGACGCGCTCACCGACCCGTCGGTGCTGGCGGCGTGCGTGCCCGGCGCCGGATCGGTCACCATCGAACCCGTCGGCCCCACCGAGCTGGCCCTGCGCGGGAGGATCGGGCAGGGGCTGTTCAGCCTGCCGGCGGAAGGCCGCGTGCAGCTGAACGACCTGGTGCGCCCCGGGGCCGCGGCCGCGAGCCTGCGCGGGTCGGTGGCGGGTACCGCGCTCGAGGCGAGCGCGCGAGTGGTGCTCGAGGAACCCGCGCCCGACCGGACCCTCGTGCGCTGGGCCGCCGACGCGTCCATCGCGGGGCCCTTGGCCGCGATGGCGGGCCCCTTCCTGGACCGCGAAGGGCCCGGCCTGGTGGAGCGGACGCTCGCCTGTCTCCGGACGCGCCTCGAGACGGACGGCGGGGCCGGCGCGCCGTGAACCTTCGGCTGGACACGCTGCCCGGCTACGCACTGGTCCTGGGTCCTCACGCTGTGCTCGGGGACCTGTTCATGCTGATCCTCGCGACGATCCTGGCGCTGTGGCTCTCCCGTCGCCTGGTGCGCGGCACCGTGGCGGCGCTGGTGAACCGCGAGGCGACCGAGGGGACGGCACAGGAACTCTCGGCGATCGAGGTGCGAAAGCGCAGCGAGACGCTGCAGGGCCTCGCCGACGGGATCGTGCGCGCGCTGATCCTGATCGTCGCGTTCGTCACCGCGCTGGACAAGTTCGGGCTGAACATCGGCCCGGCGGTCGCCGGCCTCGGGATCGCGGGTGTCGCGCTCGGGTTCGGCGCGCAGAGCCTGGTGAAGGACTACCTCGCCGGCATGTTCATCCTGATCGAGAACCAGTACTCCAAGGGCGATGTCGTCGAGATCGCCGGCGTCAGCGGGACGGTCGAGGACTTCACGCTGCGCCGCACCACCCTGCGCGACCTCGACGGCACGGTGCACGTCGTGCCTCATGGGCAGATCACCGTGGCCAGCAACATGACCCGGGTGTGGGGCCGCATCAACGTGGACGTCACCGTCGCGTACGGCAGCGACATCAACCGCGTGATCGAGGTCGTCAACGAGCTGGGGCGCAAGATGGCCGAGGAGCCGGAGTGGAAGCGGCGGATCCTGGAGGCGCCGCAGGTGGCACGCGTGGAGGCGCTCGCGGAGACCGGAGTGACGCTCAAGATCCTGGGCTCCGTGCGGGCATCGGAGCGCTGGGCGGCAGCGGGGGAGCTGCGCAAGCGCGTGCTGGACGCGTTTCGGGAGAACAACATCGAGATCCCGCGGGCCCAGCGGTTCTTCGTCGCGCACCCCGGCGCGGGGGGTCCGCCTCCGGGTCCGACCGACGAGGACCTGGCGGCCGGCTCGGACTGAGGTCCCGTCCCGCGGACCCGGCCAGGCGTTTCCTCGTCGAGGCCCTGGCGCTGATCGTTCCGCTGTAAGGAACGCGCCCCTACAATGCGTTCGTGCCGTTCGAGCTGTTCCGGCATCGCGAGCACAGAGCGTCGACTCCGGCGGGCGTCGAGGCCTCGTCCGTGGATGACGCGGGTTCGGCCGCGTTCGAGGCGTTCACCGAGGATCGGCGGATCACCGGGCACGTTCGCGTGGAGGGACGCCTGTCCGACGCGCTGAACCGGCGCGAGCCCCTGCCGGTCACCGGCGTCCGCGTCGCTCCGCTCGACGACCGGGACCGGCTTGCGGTCGCTCCCGAGGTGCGGGAGCTGGATCCCTTCGAGCTGGTCGTGGTGGCGGCCGGCCCCGACAGCCAGCCAGCGCTCTCCCCCGACCAGCGCTCCGCGCTGCGTGCCAGGAAGGTCCGCTACGAGGTCTGCTTCGAGCTGACCGGGGCGTACGTCTGCGGGGTCGTGCACCTGCATCCCGGCACGGATCCTGCAGACCCGGGGTCGTATCGCGGCGAGCTCTTCGTGCCCGTCACCGAGCCGGCGCTGCGCGTGGCCGGGGCCGAGCTCGCGGTCCCGGCGCCGGACGTGGTCCTGGTGAACCGTGCCTACGTGCAGGCGGTCGTTCCGGTGGACCGTTCCACGGGGGCCTGGGTGATCGACGGCGCGGGGGAGCGCGACATGTCGCAGGCCGTGCTGACGGACGCGTCGACCGGCCCGGATGCCGCGTCGGCCTGAGGGCGCGACCTGGCCCGGCCCCC
>JAKAHX010000236.1:2319-4018 GCA_021814735.1 Chloroflexota bacterium
TCGGCTCGACGACGCTCACCAACCAGCAGTACGCGCTCGCGATGTTCGCGCTGGCGATCCTGTTCGTGCTGCGCGGCCTGTATCTCGTCTACGCGTGGTCGGCGGCGGGCGCGACGCCGGGGCAGCAACTGCTCCGCCTCCGCACCGTCGATGCCCGGACCGGTGACCGTCTCTCGGTGCCGCGGGCGGCTGTCCGCTGGATCGTGGGCGAGCTGCCCGGTCTGGGACTGTTGCTGGGCCCCGCTATCCTCGCGTGGTACGCGGCGGTCGCCCTGTCGATCGTGCGCAACAGGGAGGCCCGGGGCCTCCACGACCTGGCGGCTGGATCGAGGGTCGCGCGCCGCGCCGTGGGGGCTGCCACCACGCAGGGAGGGACGCAACGATGACCGATGCCACGGGGCCCACCGGCGGTCCGCCCGGCCCCCAGCAGGACCCCGGCTCGCCGCCCGGCGCATGGCCGCAGTCCCCGCCGCCGTCGTCGGGCTGGTCGCCCTCCGGGGGTCCGGCGAGCTGGAGCCCGCCGCCGGTCGCGCCCGGACCGGCAGCCGGCATCACGTACGCCGGCTTCGTCGTGCGGCTCGTCGCCTACATCATCGACGGGATCCTGCTGGGCATCGTGGGCGGCATCCTGGCCGCGGTGGTGGTGGGGGCGTCGTTCGCCACCGGCACGATCGGGCTCGGGGCGCTCGGGATCATAGCCGTCATCGACCTGGTCCTGTCGGCCGCCTACTTCATCTACACGTGGACGCGGATGCGCGCGTCACCTGGCGACCGCCTGCTGGGCCTGATGGTGCTGAACGCGGCCGACGGCGCTCCGCTCACCACGAACCAGGCCACGGTGCGCTGGATCCTGCTCGCGGGACCCGGCGCGCTGGCCAACCTCGGGACGTACGGGTTCGGGGTCGGCGCGCTCGTCTCGCTGCTCGTGCTCGCGTGGTACGTCTACCTCGCGTGGACCACGGCCACCGACCCGCGGCGGCAGGGGTTCCACGACAAGTACGTTGGATCGGTGGTGGTCAAGGCGACGCTGTCGTAGGGCCGGGACCGCGCCGGAGGGCTGGCGCGTCGGGACCGTGGGCTGGACCGCGCCGGCGGGGCCTCCGGGCCGGGACCGCGGAGGCCGTCGCGTCGGCCCGCTCCCCTGGAGGCTCCCGGCTCAAAGGCCGGCAGGTTGTCCACCAACTGTCCACACGGTGCACGGATCGTGGATGAATCGCCGCGGCAGCGGGGCCGGTTCGTGGATAAGCCCGTTGACCCGGGGTGGCGGTGACCATATCGTTCTCCTTGCCCGAAGGGGCCGTCAGAAACCACCGGCACCGCAAGGTGTCGCCGGTGCCGCAAGGCACTGATCCGGATCCGCAAGGTCCCGGATCACCGGAAGCAATTCCGGCGGGCCCCACCGCGATCGCATCAAGGTGGAGCGAAGCGAGCGAGCGATCGCAGCGCACGCCGCGTGGTGTTACAGCGGTTCCTTCGGGCGTTTTCGTGCGCCCGGCACGCCCGGCAACAGTGCGTGTCCGCAAGAGGTGACCAGTGGCCCCGGACTTCGCCGACTCCACCCCGCACGGCCCCATCGCCTGGCGGTCCCGGCTCGACGCCCTCGAGGCGGCGGTTCGCGCGCGGACCGCCCTCGTGCCAAGGATCGGGATCGTGCTGGGATCGGGCCTGGGCGGGCTCGCCGACCAGATCGAGCACCCGG
>JAKAHX010000237.1 GCA_021814735.1 Chloroflexota bacterium
AGCTCCTCCCACGCGGCGGTGGTCTTGGCGTTCTCGTTGAGCTGGGTCTTCCAGCGCCGCGCGACGGGACTGAGGAAGCCGCCGGCCTCGACCACGGGCAGCCGGTCCACAAGCGACCACGCGAGCTGCTTCGCCGGGTTCTGCTCGGTGGGCACAGCCGCACCGCAGCGCGACGCCATCTCGCGCACCGACCCCGACGCCTCGACGACCTCCTCGTCGGAGACAGCCAGGCATCCGGCGCGTTCGAGCAGCCCGGCGAGCAGGGCTACGCCAGAGCCGACCGAGGCCCTTGGCTGGGCCTCCCCCGCGTATTCCAGGTGGGGGAGCGCGCCTTTCCGCGCCGCGGCCATGAGCGGTCCGCCGGTGCCGATCGCGGCCACCGGGCATCCGCGCGAGATGGCCTGCGCCAGGGCGCTCAGGGTCTCCTCCGTGGCACCGCTGTGGGAGACGGCGACCACCAGCGTCCGGGGCCCGGCGTGGGCCGGGAGGTCGTAGTCGCGGATCGTGACCAGTGGCACGCGCAGGCGATCCGCGAAGATCGCCCGGACCAGGTCGGCGCCGATGGCCGATCCGCCCATGCCGAGCACCGTCACCGAGTCCGGGTCGCGGTGCGTCGCCGACAGCTCCAGGGACCGCGAACGGGCCCAGCCATCGGTCAGCTGGTCGGCGAGGCGGGGGATCGCGTCGAGCATGCCGCCGCTGTCGTAGCGGGCGATCGCCGCCAGGTCGTCCAGCACGTTGGACATCGCGCGGTCCCCTCAGGCGCCGTTGCGCACGAGGCGCTCGCCGGCCGCCAGCAGGGCGTCGCGGCGATCGGCAGAAGTGGCCTCGGTGTACACGCGGACCAGCGGCTCGGTACCGCTGAAGCGCACCAGCAACCAGGACCCGTCGGCCAGCCACCACTTGAAGCCGTCTGCCGTGGAAAGCGACACGCTGCGCACGATCGGCTCGCCGGCGAGGTCGGCCGGGGGTCGGGCGGAGAGCTCGCTCCAGAGCCGCGCCTTCACCTGCGGGTAGGTGGCCCGCTCCAGGTGGACGTCGGTGCGCAGGTAGAACGACGGGCCGGCGATCTCGTGCAGGTGGGCCACCGCCCGCGAGACCGGCCAGCGGCCCGCCTCCCGCTCGCGCAGGAAGAGGTCCAGGAGGAGCAGGTCGGCGTAGATCCCGTCGCGCTCCGGCAGGTGCATCCCGAAGCCGTAGCCCCCGGACTCCTCGCCGCCCATCATCGCCCCGGTCTCGATCATCCGGGGCCCCACGAACTTGAACCCCACGGGCGTCTCGTGGACCGGCACGCCGTAGCGCGACCCGAGGCGCTCCACCATGGACGTCTCGTTGACCGTGTAGACCACCGGCTCCCGCAGGCCGCGATGCTCCAGCAGGTAGTACATGAGGAGCCCCATCACCTGGAGCTGATGGATGAACGTGCCCCGCTCGTCGGCCGCGCCGGCGCGGTCCGCGTCGCCGTCGAGGAGGAGCCCAAGGTCGTACCCGCCCGCCGCGAGGATCCCGAGCGCCTCGTCGATGTTGGGCCGGATCGGCTCTGGGTTCACCCCGCCGAAGTAGGGGTTCCGCTCTGCGTGGAGCTCCCGGAACCGGATCCGGCCGCCGGCCAGCAGCCGCGGGATCCAGCCCGAGCCCGAGCCGTACAGCGGGTCCACCAGCACGTCCAGGTCGGCCGCCCGCAGCCGGTCCAGATCGAGCGTCCGCGCCACGTAGTCGCGATACGCGTCGAACGGGTCCACGCGTTCCACGAGCCCGGCGGCCTCCGCGTCCTCGAACGGCCGCCTGGGCGGCACCTCGCCGGCCTGGCGGGCGATGGTCGCCTCGAGCGCCGCCAGGATCTCCGGCCCGGCGGCCGCGCCCGTCGGCGACTTGACCTTGAAGCCGTTGTCGGTCCACGGGTTGTGGGAGGCGGTGATCATGATGGCGGTGGCCGCCCCGCGCGTGACCACCTCGAAGGAGGTCATCTGCGTCGGAATGGGCTGCGCGGCGAAGAGGACCGGGATGTCGAATGCGAGCAGCACTTCCGCCGCCGCCTGCGCGAAGTACTCGCTGGCGAAGCGGCGGTCGTAGCCGACCATGACGCCGCGCGCGGCGGTCCCCTGCTCCACCACCCAGCGGGCCACGCCCTCGGCGCAGCGCCGGACGTTGTCGAACGTGTACTCGTCCGCGACGCGCGCGCGCCACCCGTCGGTGCCGAAGACGATGGGCGGCGCGGCCGCCGGCTGGTCGCTCACAGGTACTCCGTCTCCCCCGCCTCCCTGAGGCGCTCCACGATGGCCCGGACGTCCTGGGCGTGGTCGGCGGAACAGACCAGCAGGGCATCCGGGGTGTCCACCACGATGGTATCCGACAGGCCCACCGTCACGACGAGCCGCCCGCCACCGGCGTGCACCAGCAGGCCGCGCGACCCCTCGTCGAGCGTGCGCGCCCCCGTGGCGCCGCCGACCATGGCGGGCCCGGTCTCACCGGGCAGGCCGCCGCCAGCGCTCGCGCGCAGGGCGTGGTCGAGGTCACGCACGGCGGCCCAGCTCCCGACGTCACTCCACCCGACCCGCATCCCGCCCATCAGGACCTGATGCTCGGCCGCGGCCGGCTCCATGACCGCGTAGTCGATCGAGATCGAGCGGACCGCCTCGTACCGTCGCGCCGCCTCCGCGCCGTCGAGGGGACCGCCTCCGTCGCCGGCCCCCGGGGCGGCAAGCGCGTGCGCCACGCCGTCCAGGATGTCCCCGGCATGGCGCTCCAGCGCGGCGAGGATGGCGCGGCGCCGCCACGCGAACATCCCGGCGTTCCAGGCCACCCCCTCCTGGCGCGCCAGCTGCGCGGCACGCTCCAGGTCCGGCTTCTCCACGAACGCCGCCAGGCGGTAGGCCACGAGACCGCCGCCGGGCGCGCCACCGGAAACGTGCGTCGCGGTCGCAAGGTCGGGAACCAGGTGCCCGTAGCCGGTCTGGGGATGCTCGGGATCCGCGCGGACCCCCAGCGTCACGAGCGGCGCGTCCACCCCGAGCTCGGCCGGCCCCTCCGCGAGCCCCCCGGGTCCCGCCACGTCCTGGAGGACGTCCCGGAACGCGGCATCGTCAGCGATCCATGCGTCCGCGGGGAGGACCACCATGACCTCGCCGAGCGGTCGGTCGATGGCGAGCGTGGCGAGCGCGATGGCCGGCGCGGTGTTGCGGCCCATGGGCTCGGCCAGCACGTGGTCCGCGGGGATCCCCGGCGCCTGTGCCAGGACGTGCGGTACGTGCCGGCGCTCGACCACCACGTAGATCCCGTCCATGCCAACGAGCGGACGGACGCGGGCGACAGTCCGCTGGAAGAGGGTCTCGCCCTCCACCAGCGGCAGGAACGGCTTGGGCCGGTCAGCCCGGGAGAGCGGCCAGAGCCGCGTCCCGCCGCCACCCGCCAGGATCACCACGTACATCGCGCCCTCCCCCTGCTGTCGCCCCCCGGGTGGCCCCCGGGGGCGGACGATGGTGGCCGAGGCGATCCCGATCAGGCGACCCCGGTCGATGCGCTCGACTGCGCCGGCGGGTCGCCGGCGTCCGCCGGGTCGGGCAGACCCGCGTCCTCGGCGAGGGCCGCCGCGAGGTCCGTGCGCTCCCACGGCAGATCCAGGTCCGGTCGCCCGAAGTGGCCGTACGCCGCCGTCTGGCGGAAGATCGGCCGGCGCAGGTCCAGGCGGGCGATGATCGCGGCCGGGCGCAGGTCGAAGTGGGCGTCGATCAGCTCGAGGATGCGCTCGTCGGGGATCCGGCCGGTGCCGAACGTCTCGATCGAGAGGGAGACCGGGCGCGCCACCCCGATGGCGTAGCTCAGCTCCAGCTCGAAGCGGTCGGCGATGCCGGCGGCGACGATGTTCTTGGCCACCCATCGGGCGGCGTATGCGGCCGAGCGGTCCACCTTGGAGGGATCCTTGCCGCTGAACGCGCCGCCGCCGTGGCGTGCCATCCCGCCGTACGTGTCGACCATGATCTTGCGGCCGGTAAGACCGGCGTCGCCCATGGG
>JAKAHX010000238.1 GCA_021814735.1 Chloroflexota bacterium
CTCTCACGCAGGTCGGGCAGCGGCCTCCGGGCTGACGCCACCCCGGCCCGGTGGCGCGGGGCCGCGCGCGTGGCGGGCGGCCGTGACCGTCGGGTAGCCGTGGCCGGCGGGCGCCGTTGAGCGGCCATGGCCGGCGGGCGGCGGTGGGCGGCCGTGGCCGGCGCGGGGCTGTGGGATCGCGGCGCGCGTGGCCAGGTGGCCGCGAGACGTGCCGTATGCCCGGGTGACGACGGCCGGTCGGCTCTGGACGCCGGGTCCGCGCGTCGGGGAGGATGAGGCAGGACGCAAGTCTCACCTCCTCCACGACATGGCCCGCCGCGAGTGCGGCGGGTCGTGTCGTCTCCGGGTGACCCGAGGACGTCGTCCGCATGGCCCTGTTGCGCGGCGTGACGGCTTGTCACCATCGCAGCAGCGTCCAACGCCGGGCCCGCCCAGGCCCGCTGGGAGCCAGTCAGATGACCAGTGAGCAGAATCCGCGTCCCGCCGGGCCCTCCACCGGCGTCGGCGCGGGTCCCGCACCGGTACCGGGCGCCTCGTCGACGGCACCCTCGGCAACGGGCGGCTCCGCGCAGACCCCGTCGGCACAGGGCGGCGCACCTGCCGGCCCGCCCTCGGCTCCTCCCGGCTCGTCGCCCTCGCCCGGCGGCTGGCAACCGGGGCCCGTCCCTCCATCGGCCGCCGGGGTCCCCCGCGGCGAGGCCGGCACGAGCGCAGGCACGTGGATCGCCGGCCTGGCGCTCATCGCGATCGGCGGCCTGCTCCTGCTGGGACGCTGGGTCCCCGACGCGGGCCAGTACGTCGTGCTGGCGGTCGGTCTCGTCTTCCTCGCCGTGTTCTTCGCCACGGGGGAATACGGGTTCCTCATCCCCGGCGGGATCGTGAGCGGCGTCGGGGCCGGTATCCCCCTCTCGATCGCCTACCCGGGCGAACTGGGCGGCGGCCTCTTCCTCGTGTCCCTGGGCATGGGGTTCCTGTTGATCTGGGGCATCGGACTGCTGTTCCGGGTGCGGGAGCACCACTGGTGGCCACTGGTTCCAGGGCTCCTGCTCGGGACGATCGGCGCGTCGCTCGCCGCCGGCGAGCGCGGCCAGGGGGTCGCCGACGCGATCTCCACCGGCTGGCCGGTCATCCTCGTGATCGCAGGGCTGATCCTGCTTGCCGGCGCCTTCCGGCGGCGTCCCGCCTGACAGGTCCGGGACCCCACCCGGTCCTCACGTGCCGGCGGGCGTCAGCGCGTCGAGCGCCGTGAGCACGATCCTGGTCGCGCCGTCGAAACCCACCCGGCCAGTGTCGATCGCGAGGTCGTAGGCGCGCACGTCGAGCCAGTCGCGGCCGTACACCTGCTTGATGTACGCGGCGCGGTTGGCGTCCATCTCGTGAACGCGGCGAGCGGCCTTCTCCTCGTCGATCTCCTCCCGGGCCATCACGATGCGCTGCCGGAAGGCCACATCGGCGTGGAGGAAGACGTGGAGCACCCCCGGCACGTCGCGGAGGATGTGGGCCCCGCCGCGCCCGACGATCACGACGTTCCCGCCGCGGGCTGCCTCACGCACCACCTGCTGCGTCAGCTCCAGCACCTCACGGCGCGGATCGTACGCAGCGTCTGGGTAGGGCGGCTCCCAGGCCATGCCGATGCCGGCCGCCAGCGGAGAGAACGAGAGCGCCAGGCGGTCCAGCAGCGTGGTGGGCCGCTCGTCCTCCGCCGCCACGTCCTCGGGGGCCAGCGAGGCCCGGCGCGCGACCTCCGCGATCAGCGACTGGTCCACGATGTCGAGGTGCAGGCGTTCCGCGATCGACCGGGCCACACTGGACCCTCCGGCTCCGAACTGCCGGGAGATCGTGATGACGGGCATGTGGCACCTCCCTCGGCTTCCGGCCGAACAACCCCGAGGATAGTCCTCGCACGGGCGTCAGACAGGTGCCAACCTCCCCTCCCGACCGGTACCTCGGTTCGCGCGCGCCGGCGGCCACGCACGGGCCGTATCGCCGCGGTGTCCGACCCGGCCGTGGTCGGGCAGAACCGCCGACAGACGGCCCGGGTTCGTTCGGGTCGTCTGGGGCGGGAGGGGTTCGGGGTCCGGCCGCTGACCGCTCGGCGGGAGACCCCGGAGGAGGTGCCAGCACCGTAGCGCACCGCCCCTTGCAGAGCGCTCCGCTCCCCCGGCTGGAACGCACAGATGCATTGCAGTCGCGGAGGTGCCGGTTGTCCGCTCGACCTCCCGCCCCGACGGGCGCGGCATGGCGGCTCGCGTTCAGGCGGTGGCGAGGACCGGCATCTCCCCCAGCACGATCCGTCGGAGCCAGCGCACCGGGGGCGAGCCATGCGAGAGGACCGCCGCGAGGTGGCCCCGGTAATCGAAGTCGCCCACGTCGCCGTACCCGCCGACCACGGCAGGCGCCGGCACGTCCTCGCGCCGCCCGCCGTGCGCCTCGGCCCATCGTCGGCGGGCCTCGATCTCGAGGTCCCAGAGCTCGACCGACCCGGCGAAGTACGTGGCGAGCTGGGTGGAGGTGAGGCGCGCGCGGTCCCACTTCGCCCGCGCCTCCTGCCGTTCCTGGAACCCTGTCTCGACCATCAGCCGCATCGCCTCGTCCTCGGTCATGCCGCCGGCGTGGATCCCCACATCCAGCAGCGCGTTGATGACCGAGCGCAGATAGAACTTCCAGTGGGTGAGCATCAGCGCCGGGTCGCGGCGGCCGTACCCGACGTCCATCATCGACTGCGTCGCGTAGACGGCCCACCCTTCCTGGAATGCGGCAGAACCGAAGACCGATCGCACGAGTGAGGGGCACTGGTTCGACCAGTCCAGCTGCAGGAAGTGGCCCGGCAGGGCCTCGTGGATGCAGACCAGCCGCAGCATCCGGTCGTTGTCCTCGCGCAGGTACGACTCGACGCGCTCGGGCGGCCAGTCCTCACCGGGCGGCGTGATCCAGAACAGGCTCTTCTGGCCGCGTTCCAGGGGACCCGGCGGGCTCAGGAAGGCCCCGCCGAGCGACCGCATGAAGGTGGGCGTCCAGGCGATCTCCAGCGGCTCGCGGGGAAGCCGCAGCATCTGGTTGCGCCGGATGAACCGCTCGATGCGGGCGATCTCGCGACTGCAGTACCCGGCCAGCTCCGCGGGCGACCGGTGCTCGCCGGCGATCGCGTCGAGGACACGCCGCACGATGACGTCGTCCGCCGTGCCCTCCGGGCCGCCGTCGGGCAGTGGTTCGGTACCCACCCACGCCGGCCACAGGTGCCGCGCCAGCCGGGCCATCTCGGCCCGGATCGCGGTGGCCTCCCGGGTGGCACGCTCCGCCAGGTCGGAGGGGGTGAGCTCGCTGCCCAGGACGTGCCGCAGCTTGCGGGCGTAGAGATCGGGCCCCAGCCGACCCTCCCCGCTGGACCTGGGGAGCACGTCATCCTCGAGGTAGGCCCGGAAGGCATCGAGCGCGGCGACTGCCGGCGGGATCGCCGCGGCCATGCGCGGCGGCAGCCGGAACCCGTCCTCGTCGTACCGGTTGCGGTCGGCGAGGCGCGTCGCCTCGTCGATCAGTTCGCGGATCCCGCCCAGGTGCCGCAGCGCCGTCTCCGTGTGCAGTCGGGAAACGGGTCGGTCCGGCATCCCCAGCAGGTTCTCGCGGGCGGCCGCGACGACCTCCGGCAGGTGCCGCAGGCGTCGCACGAACGCCTCGCCACGGTGGTGCCACGGCGCGTACTCGCGCGCCAGCAGCAGGAAGAACCCGTTGCCAATCAGCTCCACGTAGAAGAACGGGTTCCAGGTCTCCTCGCGGAGCGCCTCCTCCTCGAAGAGGTACCCGTCGAGCGTCTCGAGCAGGATGTGCCGGTCCACCCGCTCGTCCGGCGTGAGCCCGGGATCCTGCAGCGACGCGACGCGCGTCCGCCAGCGCCGGAGCATGGCGATCCGGGCCAGCCGTCCGGTGCCGGACACGTCGGGCCAGCGGTTGTCGAAGCGATGGTCTCCCACCTGCGTGGCGAACACGGGGTAGGCCGCGAACAG
>JAKAHX010000239.1 GCA_021814735.1 Chloroflexota bacterium
CCGCACGGTCACCAGCCAGCCGATCTCGTCCTCGCGCAGCCGCCGGTCGGCACGGGCCCCGAACTCGGTTTCCAGGTCGAGCATCTGCCCCCTCCTCGTGCTGCCGATTCTCGCCGGTGACCCTCTTCGCGCTGGTCCTCGCGCCGCCGAGCCTCGTGCCGGCCGAGCCTCGTGCCGGCCGAGCCTCGTGCAGCCGGTCCGCGTGGCGGCCCGCGCGCAGGCCGACGATCCTCGCGCGGCCGGTTCGAGTATGTGCCTGTCCTCGTGCGGCCGATCTTCGCGCCGACGGGTCCGAGTGCCAGCTCTGGCACCGCCGACCCGCGTGGCGCCGAACCACGTGGCGGCCCGCGCTCCGTTCGAACCGCGTGCCACCGAACCGCGTTGGGGCCGGTCCAGCACGTGCAGGTTCTCGCCGACCACAGGATAGGACCGGGGACCAGGGCCACAGCAGAAGCGGCGGCCCACCCGTCTGGCCACGCCGGCACGGTGTCAGGTCCACGGCACGATGCCGCCCGCGATCCAGCTATGGCACACCGCGGGAACCATACGCGGGAGCGGCACGATGTCGCCCGCGATCTCGGCTACTGCACGCCAGGCGGACCGTACGCGCGCTCGGCACGATTCCGGGCCGGCCGACGAGCCGCAGCGGAGCAGGATCCGTGCGTGCGAGGGTCGATTTCCGTGCCGTCTCGTGGTCATCAGTCCTCGCCGCGGCTGCGTAGGGCCGTCCTGGCGTGCGTCAGCGAAGAACCCCGCGCTCGCCGGGCTCGCCGCGCGCGGGCCGTCGCTCCCCCGCTCGCCGGGCTCGCCGCGCGCGGGCCGCCACTCCCCCGCTCCCCGCGCGAGCTGCTCGAGTCACCCGGGCGGCACGGACGTGCCTCGCCTCCGGAGTCGCTCGCCTCTCGACGGCCGAGTGGCATCCCCAGCCTTCCCTGCCCGCCGCGCGCCTCTCGCCTCCCGAGTCGCTCGCCTGTCGCCGGCTTGATGGCACGGCCGAGTCTTCCCGGCCAACTCGGAGGGGACCGGTACCGCCGCCCGGCCCGTGCCGCGACCCCGCGCGAGTTGCGACAATGCGCTGGACAGCAGCGGAGCGGAGGTGCGGGGCATGGCGGTGAGCGAACGCGCCGGGCGGCCGGCCGACCCGGCGATGCTGGTGGACGTGGATCGCCTGGTGCAGGCGTACTACGACGAGCGCCCCGACCCGGCCGTCCCGGCCGAGCGGGTGCAGTTCGGCACCTCGGGCCACCGCGGGTCGTCGTTCGACCGATCGTTCAACGAGGCGCACATCCTCGCGACCACGGAGGCCATCTGCCGGTATCGCGCCGAGCACGGGATCGACGGCCCGCTCTTCGTCGGGCGCGACACGCACGCGCTGTCCGGTCCTGCATTCGAGACCGCGCTGCAAGTCCTGGTCGCGCACGGCGTGGAGGTGATGGTCGACAGCCGCGACGGCTGGACACCCACGCCGGTGGTCTCCCACGCGATCCTCGGGTACAACCGCGACCGCACCGAGCACCTGGCCGACGGCATCGTGATCACGCCCTCCCACAATCCGCCCGAGGACGGCGGGTTCAAGTACGACCCGCCCACCGGTGGCCCGGCCGATGCCGACGTGACCGCGACCATCGAGCGGGAGGCGAACGCCCTGCTCGTGGCCGATCTCGAGGGCGTCCAGCGTGCGGCTCCCCAACGGGTCCACGCTGCCGACACGGTGCACCGCCACGACTACATGACCGCCTACGTCGAGGACCTGCGCTCGGTGGTGGACGTCGACGCGATCCGGGCATCGCACCTCCGCCTCGGCGTGGACCCACTGGGCGGTGCGAGCGTGCAGTACTGGGGGGCCATCGCGGACCACTACGGGCTCGACCTCGTGGTCACCAACGCCGAGGTCGACCCCACCTTCCGCTTCATGTCGGTCGACTGGGACGGGCGGATCCGGATGGACCCGTCGTCGCCGTACGCCATGGCCGGCCTGCTCGGGCTCCGGGACCGCTTCGACGTGGCCTTCGCCGCCGACACCGATGCCGACCGGCACGGGATCGTCAGCCGCGGCGCCGGGCTGCTCAATCCGAACCACTACCTCGCGGTGGCCGTCCAGTACCTCTTCGGCACGGGGCGCGACTGGCCCGAATCGACGGCCGTCGGCAAGACGCTGGTGAGCAGCGCGATGATCGACCGGGTCGCCGAGTCGCTCGGGCGTCGCCTCGTGGAGGTGCCCGTGGGCTTCAAGTGGTTCGTGGAGGGGCTCCTCTCCGGGGCACTGGGCTTTGGCGGCGAGGAGAGCGCCGGCGCCTCGTTCCTTCGGCGCGACGGCAGCACATGGACCACCGACAAGGACGGGATCATCCCCTGCCTGCTGGCCGCCGAGATCACGGCACGGGCCGGCCGCGATCCCGGGGAGCTCTACCACGCGCTCACGGAGCGGTTCGGCAGCCCCGTCTACCTGCGCATCGACGCCCCAGCCACCCCGAGGGAGAAGGACGTGCTGCGCGGGCTCTCCGCCGGGCAGGTCCGTGCGACCGAGCTCGCCGGCGAGCCGATCACCGCCGTGTTGACGGCTGCGCCCGGGAACGGGGCGCCCATCGGCGGCCTCAAGGTGACCACAGAGCACGGCTGGTTCGCCGCGCGCCCGTCGGGGACCGAGGCGGTCTACAAGCTCTACGCGGAGAGCTTCCTGGGCGAGGAACACCTGCAACGCCTGGTCGAGGCGGCCCAGGGACTGGTCCGCGCCGCGCTCGCGGCCGCCTGAGGGCGCCCAGGGACTGGTCAGCGCCGCGCTCGCGGCCGCCTGAGACGCAGCGCCCTCGGGAGGCGCCGGGGAGGCGCCGATGAAGGCGCCCGATACAGACAGCGGGCCCTCTGGACAGGGCGCTACCCCCCGTCCACCATCGGGACGTGCAGCAGCCAGGCTCCCGCGAGCCACGCCCCCGCGACACACACCCCGACGAGCCGCGCCCTCGCGACACGCACCCTGAAGAGGCACGCCCCCACGACACGCACCCTGAAGGGGCCCGCCCCCACGACACGCACCCCGACGAGGCACGCCCCCACGTCCTAGTGAACATGGCGATGACGGCCGACGGCAAGACCGACTCGGTCGAACGCCGCGGCGCCCGCATCTCCTCCGACGCGGACGAGGCGCGCGTCCAGCGGCTCCGCGCGGAGAGCGACGCGGTGCTCGTCGGGGGCCGCACCCTGCTCGCCGAGGATCCCCGCCTCACGGTCCGCCCGCAGGAGCTCGTTGCGGAGCGCGTCGGGCGCGGCGAGCCACCACAGCCCATGAAGGTGGCCATCGTCTCGGAGCTGCTCGACATGCCCGGAGGCGGGCTCCCGGACCCGAGCCGCTTCCTCTCGGACGGCGGCGGACGGGTGGTCGTCGTCACCTCCGGACGTTCCAGCGGCGCTGCCCTGGCGCGGCTGCGCGACCGCGGCGCCGAGGTGGTGGTCCTGGGCCGCGACCGCGTGGACCTCGTGGCGGCGCTGGCTTGGCTCCGCCGTGCGGGGGTGCGCCGTCTCCTCGTCGAGGGCGGCGGGACCCTCGTCGCGGCGCTCCTGGCGGCGGGCCTGGTCGACGAGCTGCGCCTCTACGTCGCGCCGCTCATCCTCGGCGGCGCCGATACGCCGACGCCCGTCGGCGGTCCGGGCATCCAACGGGGCTCGGCCGTCGAACTGTCATTGGAAGACGTTCACGCCGATCCCGATGGCGGGGTCGTCCTCCGGTATCTCGTCACCCGGCCGAGCGCCTGAAGGGCCCGGCCGCACAGGCCGGCAACCCGGCCGCCCCGGAGCACACTGCATGACATCCGAGATCCGCCACCTCAGCCTCGAGGAGCTCCTCGCCCCGGGGCGGGATCACGACTGCGCGGGCATGGGCCCCGACCACGTCTGCGTCAGGATCGCCGCCGTGGCCGACCTCCCGACCCGGTTCGGCAGTTTCCACATCGTCGCCTTCTGGAACAACAAGGACGACAAGGAGCACGTGGCGATCGTGCACG
>JAKAHX010000240.1 GCA_021814735.1 Chloroflexota bacterium
CGCCCGAAGGGCCCCCGGCGCCGGTGGGCACGCCCTCGGCCCTGGGACCGGCCTCGGGCCCGATGCCCGCCCCGTTGTCGGCGTCGACCTCCCTCGCGCGGCGGCGTCGCGCGCTCACCAGCCCAGCGCCTCCGTGACGCCCTCGACCGTGGGCGGCGCCGTCACACCGGCAAGCACGTTCCGTCGGGCCGTGTCCGGATCCTTGAGCCCGTGCCCGGTCAGGACGCAGACGATCGTCCCGCCCGGGTCAATCGCCCCCTCGGCCGCGAGCTTGCGCACGCCGGCCACGGATGCCGCGCTCGCCGGCTCGCAGAAGACACCCTCGTACCGTGCCAGGTCCCGGTACGCATCCAGGATCTCGTCGTCGGTCACGGCCTCGATCCGTCCGCCGGACTCGTCGCGGGCCCGCACCGCCTTCTGCCAGCTCGCCGGGTTCCCGATGCGGATCGCGGTCGCCACGGTCTCGGGGTTCTCCACCGGGTGCCCGAGCACGATCGGGGCGGCGCCGGCAGCCTGGAACCCGAGCATGATCGGCCGCGTCTCCACCAGGCCGGCGTCGCGGTATTCCGTGAAACCGGCCCAGTAGGCGCTGATGTTGCCGGCATTGCCGACCGGGATCGCCAGGTAGTCCGGCGCCCCGCCCAGGTCGTCGCAGACCTCGAACGCGGCGGTCTTCTGCCCCTCCAGTCGGTACGGGTTCACCGAGTTGACCAGCGTGACCGGGTGTCCCGTCTGTTCGCCCGACGCCGCGAGCTCCCGCACCACGCGCAGCGCGTCGTCGAAATTGCCGTCCACCGCGACCACCCGCGCCCCCGCCACCTGCGCCTGGAGCAGTTTGCCCGCCGCGATCCGGCCGGCCGGCAGGACCACGATCACCTCGAGGCCGGCGCTCGCCCCGTACGCCGCGGCCGACGCCGAGGTGTTGCCGGTGGAGGCGCAGATGACCGCCTTCGCGCCCTCTTCCAGGGCCTTGGCGACGGCGACCACCATCCCCCGGTCCTTGAACGACCCGGTCGGGTTCATGCCCTCGAACTTGAGGTACAGCTCCGGGCAGCCGATGGCGCGCCCGAGCGTGCGCGCGTGCACGAGCGGCGTGAAGCCCTCGCCGAGCGAGAGCGGGGGCGTGCCCGGGCCCACCGGCAGGAACCCCGCGTAGCGGTGGAGCAGGCGCGGGCGGGCACCCGTGGTGGCCTGCTGCTGCCGAAGGTGCCGCAGCACCTCGCTCATGCGCACGCGTCAGCCCTCGTCCAGGACCGGGAGCACGCCGGCGCCGGCACCGGTGCCCGCCAGGTGGACCCGGAGGCCGTCCAGCGCGACCGGCCCGGCCAGCCGTGCCTCGCCCCCCGGCGTCGTGACCAGCCATCGCCTCGGCTCGGCCATGCCGTCCGTCAGCCGGTCGGCCGCGAGCGGCCCGGCCGCGGGAAGCCCGGCCCACGTCGCCCCTTCGCCTCGGGCGATCGCCAGCAGGTCGCCGAGGATCGCGCTGCTGGTCGGCCCACCGCCAGCCCCCTGGCCGACGAACGCGACGCGGCCCACCGGGTCGCCATCGACCTCGATGCGGTTCTCCGCCCAGTCGGTGCGGGCCAGTGCGCTCCCCGACGGGATCGCCACCGGGAGCACCCAGGCCGTCACGGCATCGCCGTCGCGGGCCGTGCGCGCGACGAGCTTGACCGTGAAACCCAGCCGCCCGGCCGCCTCGATCTGCGCCGCCGTCACGCCGGTGATGCCGGGCCGACCATCGCTCGCGGGTCGGGCGCCGGCACCGCCCGGGCTGCTGCCCGCGGCGTGCGTACCACCCGGGTCCCGGCTGTCGCCCGGGGAGCGGCCGCGCCGGTCCCCGGCTCGCCCGGTCGCGCCCGCGCTCGGGGCGTCGTCGGCCTCGAAGCCTGGCAGTGCACGCCGGATCGCCGTCACGTCCGGCCAGGCGCCGAACGCCAGCCGGGCCAGGATCGCGAGCTTGTCGGCCGCGTCCCGTCCCTCGACGTCCGCGCTCGGGTCGGCCTCCAGGTAGCCGAGCTCCTTCGCCCGTGCGACCGCGTCGTCGTACGAGCCGCCCTCCTGCGCCAGCGAGGTCAGGACGTAGTTCGTGGACCCGTTGACGATGCCGCGCACGGCGTCGATCCGGTTCGCGGCCAGGTCCCCTGCCAGGGTGGCGAGCACCGGGATCGCGCCGCCGACGGCCGCCTCGAAGCGCAAGGGCACGCCGCGCTCGCGGGCTCGACACTCCAGGTCGACGCCTCGCCGCGACAGCAGGGCCTTGTTCGCGGTGACCACCGCGTGCCCGGCATCGAGCGCCGCCGCCACCAGCCGCCCGGCCCCGTCCACCCCGCCGATCAGCTCGACCACAACGTCCACGTCGGGCCGGCCGATCAGCCGGTCGCCGTCGCCGGTCCGGTCCACGCCGTCGAGGGGCAGCCCCTCGAACCGGGCCGGGTCGCGGTCCGCCACGGCCACGAGCCGGAGTCCGCGCCCGCCCGAGCCGTCCGCCAGCCGGCTGCCACCGGCCAGCAGACCACGCGCCACCTCGCGCCCGACGGTCCCCAGACCGAGGAGCGCGACGCGGAGCGGGCCTGCCGCGGCGTGGGGGTCGGTGCCCGTGGATGGCGCGGTCATCGCCGGGATTGTACCGGCATGCCCGCCGTCAGAAACCACGAGACCGCCGGCGTACCGGCGGTCCCTTGGTGAGTGCCACGCGGCGGCGTCGCCGCGTCCCCGGCTCGCTACCAGCGGTGGCCCGCCTCGAGGACGAGGGCGGAGCTGCCGATCGCCGCGAGCGCGAGAAGGATGCGGAACGTCGCCAGTCGGAAGTTGCGCTTCATGTTCACCACCGCACCCTGGCGCTCAGAACCGTTCCACGGCGACACGGGCCGCCGTGGCGAGCATGAAGTGCGCCAGGTTCGCCTTCATGTTCCCCTCCAGTCCGGTGCGACGCGCTCCCGGCAACCGGGCGGTCTTCCCCGGTGGGAAGATCCCTGGCTTTGCGTCCCCGTCTCGCGGCGGGTTTGCCCTGGACGGAAGCTGGGTCGGGCAGCGGTCCTCGCTGCCGGGACCGACCCTACGGGCGGGGAGCGCCCTCAACAATGCGACACAGGTACCAGTGGGAGCCCGCCCGCATCAGCCGTTGGTACCAGTACCCTCCCCGCCGGGACGATCCCCGCCGGGGCGATCCGGCTCGCCGGCACGTTCAGGCTCGCCACCGACGGTCAGCGGCGGTGCCTCGTGGGCCGCCACGATCGGTGTCTCATCGGCCGCGTCCGCCGCCACGGGTGCCCGGCGCATCGCCGCCACGATCGGTCCCTCGTCGGCCGCATCCGCCGCCGTCACCACGGGTGCCCGGCGCATCGCCGCCACGATCACCACGGCGATCCCGAGTCCGACCAGGACATCCCCGATGCTGAACACGTTGGCAAGCGGCATCCAGGCCGGCATGGCGAAGACATCACCGAGCGGCGCCAGCACGGGCGAGACCAGCTGGCGGCTGTTGACGTACCCGGGTTCGCGGCCGATGCCGACCGCCGCCAGAGCGGCACCGCTCGCCGGCATCGTGCCGCCGTTGGCCACGATCGCGGCGAGGTTGGACGCGGCACCCAGCGCGACGAGCGGCATCCCGGCCACGCGAGCGTTGACGAGCACGAACCCCAGGACTGCCGCGGTGGAGGCCACGTACAGTGGCGCCCCTGCGGCCCCGATCGAGCTGCTCACCGGCGCGCTGAACAGGGCGACCTGCACGGCCAGCCCCGCGACGGCGACCCAGGCCCACCGGAACGACAGGCTGGCCAGGTGTTCCAGTCGACCGCCCGTCAGCCAGCCCAGCGCGAGCCCGATGACGATCGCGTACAGGATGAACACCGTGCCACGGTAATACACCCGGTGGGCGCGCGACCCGCGTCCGCTACACTCCGCGCGATGACCAGCACGTCTCTGCCCGCCACCCTGCAGGTGTCCGACCCCGCATCCCTCCCGAGCGGCCGCGTCTTCAG
>JAKAHX010000241.1 GCA_021814735.1 Chloroflexota bacterium
TGGGGTGACGGGGTGGAACACCGTCATCGTCCAGCCCCGAGGCTCTGCCCGGTGGCTCGTGTGATCAGCCGAGGGTGGGGACTTCTACGTGGCCACCAGTGGGGACTTTCTCATGGCCACGGACACAATGTCGAGACCGCCGGTCCAACCGGCGGTCTCGAGGCATACGGGCACGCGCCGAGGGGTTGCCGGGCCCGCGTCACCCAGGAGTGAGGACCCGACGCGCGCGTCACCACATGTGGCGTGCCAGCGTGGGAAGTGGTCCGGCGAGGGTGAACCACGTCGGGCGGACGGCGGACACGGCGGGGGACGCGGCCGCAAGCCGTATCGGCAGCCTTGCGATGGCCGGGTGCTCAGGATGGCGACTGGGTCGCTTGGCGCGGTCGTGCATGCGGTGCCTCCTTGTGCTCGATAGTGCGACGTGACGGGTACGGGCGCATTGGCCAACTCCCTATTTCTCTCCTTAGATCGTCGTATCCTCCTGCGTGAGGAATACCCAACATCCCACGCATCGGCGGACACTCGGTCGTGCTGGAGAGAGCGTGAACATGCGCCCCGGTGGCGTCCCGAAGCCCCTTGACCGCCTCGTGGGACGTGCCCGCGAGATCACCGCCATCGAGCAGGTCCTGCGGGCGTCGCGACTCGTCACGCTCACCGGAATTGGGGGCTCCGGCAAGACGCGACTTGCGCTGGAGATCGGCGGGCGCGCCCAGGAGTCAGGAATCGACGTCGTCTTCGTCGATCTTGCGCCGCTGCGAGATCCTGGCCTCGTACCGGACACCGTGGCCCGAGCCCTCGGACTGGTCGAAGCCTCCGACGATCCACCCGAGACGCGTGTGCTCAGCGCTGTGTCGCGATGGGATGTTCTCCTCGTGATCGACAACCTCGAGCATGTGCTCGCGTGCCGTCCGTTTATCGAGCGGCTTCTGGCGGGGGCGGGAGGCGTGCGCGTGCTGGCAACCAGTCGCGTGCCGCTGGGTATCACCGGGGAGCACGAGTATCGGGTGGGTGGCCTCGCGCTGCCGGTCGGTGCCTCGGTGGCAGATGTGGTCGAGTCACCGGCTTGTTCCCTGTTTGTCACGCGCGCAGCGGAGATTGGGGTCGACGTCGCAGGTCCGGAACACGCGTCGTCTATCGCTGCACTCTGCCGGCGCGTGGATGGACTGCCGCTTGCGATCGAGCTGGCTGCCCGGAGAACGCGGGTGCTTTCGCCATCGGCCATTCTGTCCCGGCTGGCATCCGGCGAGGCCGTTCTGGTCGACCCCGGACGTGCCGAGCGTCAGTCGAGCATCGACGGAGTCATAGGGTGGTCCGTGGGGCTCTTGTCCGCGAACGAGCGGCAGTGCCTGCGGAAGGTCGCCGTCTATGCGGGCGGCTTCGATGTGGAGGCAGCCGCTGCCATCACGGGCGAGCCTGATGTCGTTGCCGCGCTCGAGCGCCTCATTGAACTAGGCTTGGTCGTTGCTGCACAGGGGCTTGGTGTCACCAGGAGATTCGATCTCCCCGAGTCGATCCGCACCTACGCTCTGCGCGGCCTCGAGGTCTCGGGTGAACTGGAGTCGACACGCGAACGGCACGCGCTCTACTTCCTCCAGCTGGCAGAGCAAATGGACGCCGCGCAGCACGACAGGACGAGCGGGGACTGGCAACGCCGGTTGACGGCTGAGATCGACAACGTCCGTGCCGCCCTGGATCACGCGATGGCTTCGGGTAACGGTGAGCTGGCACAGAGGCTCGCCGCCGCGATGCTGCTGACATGGCTCTCCGGCGGTTTCATGCAGGAGGGTCGGGAACGGCTCGAGGCGGCGCTTGCACTCTCGGACGCACCGTCCGTGGCTCGGTCGCGGGCACTCGCTGCGTTGGCCGGCCTGTTGGTCTACCTCGCCGGCCCGGGCCCGGCCCGTGAACGCGCGCGAGAGGCGCTCTACGTCGCCGACCTCATCAACGACCCCGCTGCTCGCCTGCTGGCGATGGCGAAGCTCGCGGTGGTGGTTGGCTTCACGGACCTGGACGAGTCCGCGCAGCTGTTCAAGGAGGCCGCCGAACTCGCCGACACCCTCGGAGACCAGGCAACCGGGTTGTCTGCTGCGGGGAATCTGGCCTCGGTGCGCATGGATCAGGGGCATCTGGATGAGGCGGCCCTCCTATTCGATGACGTGATCAGACGAGCGGAGACGCGCGATGACACGTTCACGGCGGGAATGGCTCACGGGAACGTGGCAGAAATGTGCCTGCGAAGGAACGACTTGGAGGGCGCTCGCCGGCACGCGGGAATCGCGGTCCGGCAGCTCGCCTCCCTGGCACGCAATCCGCACCTCGCCTGGGTGCTGTCGCTGGCGGCCATCATCGAAGTGCGGGCCCACGAACTGGGTGCGGCTTGGTCGCTGCTGGGGCGCAGCGCAGAGATGGTCGACGCGAGCGAGGCGCAGGAGAGGATTCCGGCTGTCCTCGCGGCCGCGGCCGAACTGTTCCTCGCCGTCGGCTCCGCCTGGGAGGGCGCGCAGGCGTGGGGTGCGCTCAAGCGGGCCTGGGAGGACTTGGGGATCCCACCCGAGCCGCTCCACGCCGAGCGTGCGCCGGTCGTCGAGGCAAGGCTGCGGTCGGCGCTGGGGCCGACACGGTTCGAACTGGCGGTCGCCGAAGGCCGTCGGCGGGGGCCGTACGAGCTCGTGCGGGAGGTGCGCGCGATCCTGGCCGGCCCCCTTCCGTCCGGCGCGTCGCGGCATCCGACACGTCCCTTGGACCAGTTGACGACCCGGGAGCGCGAGGTCCTTGCGCTGCTGGCGGACGGATGTTCCGACGGCGAGATCGCCCGCCGGCTCTACATCAGCCCCAAGACGGCCTCCGTCCACGTCGCCAACATCAAGGGCAAGCTGGGTGCCGACTCGCGCGTGCACCTCGCCCTCCTCGCCCGCGAGCGACTCGACCCCGCCGGCTCCTGAGACATGCCGGGCGGGCCGGGAGCCCGGCCCGCCCGGGGCGATCCACCAGGTTCGTGCCCGTCCCGGTGGCGGAGGGAAGGCTGACAGCGCCGGCTGAGCGAGCCCTGAAAGCCGTGCAGCCGCGATGAGTGCCGTGGGCCGCCCGGCCACGGCAGACGCGCCGGGTCGGATCGCGATCGTGATCGCGATCGTGCGGACCGGTCCTCGGCCCCCCACCCGGTGGTGCTTGGTAGCATGCGGGGCGACGTGAGCCCATGCGCGTGAGCCATTTCATCTCACTGACCACGGCGGTCGGCGGCCTCCTGGGGCTCGCCCTCTCCGTGCTCGGGGCTGTCGCCATGCGCCTGGTCGGCCTCGCCGTGGACGTGCCGGTGATCCTCACCGGGCTCATCGCGGGGTTCGGCATCGGGCTCCTGGGTGGCGTCTGGATCGCACAGGACGAGGAGGCCCAGCGGCGGGACCGCAGTCGGCGTGGTCGAGGCGGCCAGGGCCACGGGCCCGATGAGGAGGGCCCGCATCGGCCGCTCTTCGGTCCGCTCGCGTTCGGCCTGACCTTCGTGACCATCGGGAGCTTCATGGGACTGCGCGCGGCGCAGGAGGTGGCCATCGACCCGACGTGGGCCCCGCTCTCCGGGCTCGCCTGGCTCACGCTTGCGATCGCGGGAGGCGCCGGCGGCGTCATTGCGGGGGCCGTCTGGCAGGTGGTGGTGGCCCGTCTCCGCGAAGCCGCCGGGGACTGAGGGCCTCGTCTCCGCGAGGCCGCCGGGACCGATGGTCGTTCCGAGGTCGAGCGCCTTCGCGAGGCGGGCGGCGGAACGAGCTGCCTCGGCTCGGCCGACACGGGTCGGACCCGACGCAGGCCGGACCCCCGTGCCGGCCAGACCCGATGACGGCCGGACCTGGTGCCGGCCGGATCCCACGCGGTCTGACCTTCGTGACCAGACACAGGCCGGGCTCCGGGGCGGAGCGTCCCCGTTTGACACCCTCGGCGAATGGCGCCTAGA
>JAKAHX010000242.1 GCA_021814735.1 Chloroflexota bacterium
GGACGTACGCGTCGGAGAAGGTGCGCAACTGCCGGCACACCTCGACCCCGTCGAGTCCGGGCAACATGACGTCCAGCACCACGACGTCGGGGTCGAACGAACGCGCGGACTCGAGCGCCTCGCGCCCGTCGTCGGCAGCCCGCACCTCGTACCCCTCGCGAGCCAGGTAGCCGCGGACGAGGTCCACGATGGGCGGCTCGTCGTCGACGACGAGCACCCGCGTCCGGGACGCGGCCGGCGGTTCGGGCGCGATCACCGCCCCGGGCCCGACATCGGAAGCAGCGACACGTACCCCAACCGTCGTTCCTCCGAGCGATCCTGCCACGCGCCCCGACCCGGCATCGGCCCCCCGGTGGCGCGGACGAGACGCTGCCGGGACTGGGCGTCGAGGGCTCCGATGATAGTGGACGCGGTTCTCGCCACCGGGTCCCCGCGCGGGCGTCAGTGGCGCGCGCGTCCGAGCAGCCGGGCGATGGCCGCGAGCACACGCCACGTGGCCCAGAGCGCGATCAGCTGGTACACGATCCATGCCCGCCCGCCCGGGTCGAGCGGCCCCGCGGCGATCCCCGTCGCGCGGATCCGCACCAGGGGCAGCCCTGCCGTCCGGCGGGCCAGCTCCTCGTCCGTCGCCGTGCGAGCGTCGGTGCCCAGCGTTGCCCTCCCGATGACGCCGAGCGCGATCGCCAGTTCGCGCGAGGCCCGGAGGCGCTCGTCCTGATCGAGGACGACTTCGGCGACCCCGCGGAACGATCGCCCGGGGAGCACGACCTCGACGCGCGGATCGGCCTCGATGTTGCGCAGCCAGTGGGTCGCGGGTCCGAACCCGGCCCACACGTAGACGGCGCCCTCCCGGATCACGTACCCCAGTGGCACCTCGCGCACCACGCCGCTCGTGCGACCACGCGTGCGCAGGATCGCGATGTACCCGGTGACGGGCATCGACCAGAAGGGCCCCAGCCCCGCGTGGAGCGCCGGCAGTGTGAGACGCCGGTTCAGCACCAGGAACGCGCGGTGGAGGATCGGGAGCAGACGGGTCATGCGTGGCCCGTACGGGAGCGCCTGCCCGCTCGACGACACAGTCCGGCCCACCCGTGCCGGCTCGACCGATGACGCCTGCTCGCTCGGCATCTGCGCTCTCCCGTGGGGCACCCGATCCATGCGACACGCGCCGGCGAGCCTCTCGCCGGCGCGTACACGGCGCGGGGCCACACACGCGACCGACCCGGCCCGCGGCGCCCGGCCACTCGATCAGGAAGCCGCGTCGAATGGCGCTCGGCAAGTGCCGATCGGGCCGTCCGCCGCCGGAGCAGTCGAGGCGGCCGCGTGCCCGCGCGACCGGCGCCTACGTGCGGACGGCGCCGCCCGCCGAGGTACGTGGCCCGGCCCGTCCCTCGCCGACCAGCCACGGGCCCACCAGGAAGCGGGCTGCGAGGTAGCACGCGAAGCTCAACGACGTCACGAAGACGCTGGCGGGCAGGTTGGTCAGCAGGGCCAGCGCGATGCCACCGAGCACCGACAGGAGGGCGACCAGGACGCTGGCGAGGGCGCCGCGCCCGGGGTGCGCAGTCAGGCGCTCGGCGCTCGCGCCGGGGGCGATGAGGAGGGTCAGGATCAGCAGGACCCCCACGACCTGGACCGCCTCCGCGACCGCGACGGCCAGGATGAGCAGGAACACGATGCCGAGCCGGCGGACCGGCACGCCCCGTGCCTCCGCGACCTCGGGGTCGACGGTGGCGAAGGTCAGCGGCCGGTATACCGTGGCCAGGGCGACCAGCGTCACCACGCCAAGGACCACCAGCAGCACCACGTCCCCACGGCTCACCCCCGTGATCGTGCCGAAGAGGATCGCGTAGGCCTGTGTCCCATAGGCCTGGTAGAGGGTCAGGAAGAGCACGCCCAGGCCGAGCCCGAAGGCCATCACGACGCCCACCACCGCATCCCGTTCCCGCACCCGCGCACCGAGGGCGCCGATGAAGAGCGCGGTGACGACGGTCCCGGCCAGGAGCCCGGACAGGGGAGAGGAGCCGACCAGGATGGCACCGGCCGCGCCGGTGAACCCCAGCTCAGCCAGGGCATGCACGGCGAACGCCATGTTGCGTGCCACCACGAACCGGCTGACCAGCCCGCTCACGATGGCGATGACGACGCCGGCAGCGATGGCGTGCTGGACGAACGGATACCCCAGGAGGTGGACGAACTGCGGGATCACCTCGGCGCCTCCGTCGCATGGCGCTCCCCGCCCACGTGGGGCAGATGGTGCGGCTCCTCGATCTCGAAACCCGCATCGGCCGTGTCGCCGACCACGATGATCCGGTCGCGGACCCGCAGCACGTCCACGTGCGACTCGTACAGCGCCGAGAGCTGTTCCGACGTGAGGATCGCCTCGGGGGCTCCGGCGGCCCACCGGCCTCGCACCACGAAGAGCACCCGGTCCACGAGGGGCAGGATGGGGTTGATGTCATGGGTCACGAACAGGACGGTCTGGCCAGTGCGGCGCTGCCAGCCCCCCACGAGGTCGGCGATCTCGCGCTGGTGGCGCAGGTCCAGGTGCGCGAGCGGCTCGTCGCAGAGGAGGAGGCGCGGTTCCCCCACGAGCGCCTGGGCGATGCGCAGCCGTTGCTGCTCGCCACCCGAGAGACGCCCCACCGGCGCGTCCGCGTACTCCTGCGCGCCGACAGCCCGGATGGCATCCTCGACGCGGCGGTCCGCCGCGCGGTCGGGGCGCCCGATCCCCCAGCGGTGACCGTCGAGCCCGAGTCGCACGAGGTCGCGCCCCCGCAGCGGCAGGTCCCGGTCGAAGCCGTGGTGCTGCGGGACATACCCGATGGCGCTGTTGCCGCGCCGGGCGGGTCCGCCAAGCACCTCCACGCGCCCGGCGTCGAGCGCGACCGCGCCGAGCACGACCCGGAGGAGCGACGTCTTCCCGGCGCCGTTCGGCCCGAGGATCGCCACGAAGCTGCCCGCCTCGAACGCCACGGACAGGTCGCGCCAGACGGTGTGCCCCTGGAACGCAAGGGTGGCGTGCTCGAAGCGGACGGCGGCGGGTGGCATCGCTCAGGCCCCCTCCGACAGGGCGCGCTCGAGCTCGTCCAGCTGCGCGAGCTGCCAGGCCACGTAGGTGCGGTAGGCGGGGGGCATGGTCTCGGTGACCCCGACCACCGGGATCCCGTTCGCGGTCGCCAGCTGCTCGAGCCGGGTGGTGAGCGGGGACACGGCCTGGCTGTTGTAGAGGAGCACACGGACCTTGCGGCCGGTCAGGAGATCCTGCTCTGCCGCGACGTCCGCCGGCGCCGGGTCGGTGCCGTTCTCGACCGCCCGCTGGAACCCCTCGGGCGTCAGGACCCGCAGGCCGATCGCCTGCGCGAGGTAGCCCGCCACCGGTTCCGTGAATGCCACCGGGGTGCCCGCGTGGGCAGCCCTGAGCTGCGCGACCCGCGCGGTCAGCGTCTCCAGGGACGCGAGGTAGGTAGCCAGGCGAGCCTCGAAGTAGGCCGCGTTGCCGGGCTCGATCCGCGCGAGTGCGGCCTCGGCCGCGCGCGCCACGATCGGCATCGTGGTCGGGTCGTACCAGACGTGGGCGTTGGCCGTGTCGGGCAGGCCGAGCAGTTGCTGCACGATGAGGACCACGCGGCTCGCATCGGGCGAGGCGGCGAGCAGGTGCGCCATGAAGTCGTCGTAGCCGAGCCCGTTGACGATGACGACCCGGGCATCCGCGACGGCCAGCGCTGCCTGCGGGCTCGCCTCGTAGGCGTGCGGGTCGGTGTTCGGGTTGTTCAACAGGCTGGACGCCCTGACCCGTGCACCGCCGATCTCGGCCAGCAGGTCGGCGTAGAAGTTCTCCGTGCCCAGCACGGGGATGGGCTCGCCGCCGATGGCCGGGATCGGCCCGTCGGCCGACGGCAGGGCGGTGGTCGTCGCGACGCCCTGCCCGA
>JAKAHX010000005.1 GCA_021814735.1 Chloroflexota bacterium
CGCCCTGATCGCCCACGACGGCAAGAAGGCCGATCTCGTGGCCTTCGCCACCTTCAACCGCGCCGCCCTCTCCGAGTTCGACCTGGTGGCCACCGCGACCACCGGCCGACTGCTGCGCGAGAAGGTGGGCCTTGCTGTCGACACCGTGCTCTCGGGCCCGCAGGGCGGCGACACCCAGATTGCCGCGCTGGTCGCCGAGGGGCGCATCGCCGCGGTGCTCTTCTTCGTCGATCCCCTGAGCGCCCACCCCCACGACCCGGACATCCAGGCGGTGCTGCGGGTCTGCAACGTGCACAACGTGCCCATCGCCACCAACGTGGCGGCGGCCGATCTGTTCCTGGGCGCCGCGCTGCGCGAGGTCGACCCGCGGGTCGACGCGCTCTCCGCGGTGTGACCCGCGCTCTGGCCTACCCCGGCTCCGCCAGGGACTCGATCGGTGCCGGGCGCCCGAAGTAGTAACCCTGGCCGAGCTCGACCCCGAGGGTGGCCAGGGTCCTCGCCTCGGCCTCGGTCTCGATGCCCTCGCCGATGAGCCGGCACCCGGCCGTTCGGGCGAAGTGCCGCATCCCCACCACCATGGCCTGACGGCCGAGGTCGGCGCTGACCCCCCGGATCAGGCCGATGTCCAGCTTCACGAAGTCCGGACGCAGCTCCACGATGTGCCCGAAGTTCGCCACGCCCGCGCCGGCGTCGTCGACCGCCGTGCGGACCGATGCCCCCAGGCTCAGGGGCGCGGCCCGGAGCGCACGGTAGTCGGCCACCGTGTCGTGCTCGGTGATCTCGACGATGAGCGGCCGATCCGCCGCGCCGAGCACGTCCTGCACCCGGGCGGGGTCGGCGAGCAGCCGCGGCGAGAGGTTGACGTCGAGCCAGCGCCCGGCCGGCAGCGCGCGGGCCACTCGGACCGCCGCCTCGAGGGCGGCGAGCTCGAGTTCCGGCCCGAGCTCCACCATCCACGCGTCGGCGAACCGATGATCCGGGCGCGCGCCATCGGCGAAGCGGGTCAAGGCCTCGTAGCCCACCACCCTGCCCTCCGCGAGCTCGACGATGGGCTGGAAGACTGGGTGGAACGCCTGCTCGGCGATGATCCACGCGATCTGCGCCCGCAGCCGCGAGCGTCGGCGGTCGCCCTCGAGGTCGCGCGCCAGGAGCGCGCTGGCGGTGGCGGCGAACTCGCCCACCGCCGGCAGGTGCTCGACGAGATGGCGCGCGTACGTCTCGTCGCGCGTGCCGGCGGCCACCAGGCCGAGCAGTCCGTCGCCGTTGCGGATCGGCGCGTAGGCGTTGGCCCGCACGCCGAGCGCGGCCATGGCCCGGCCATACTCGGCGTCGATGCTGCGCGCCCGGAACGCCTCGGCCCAGGGACCCTGGGTGGCGCGCTCGTACAGGTAGGTGGCCCGACTGGCCGGCAGCGGCTGGCCCGGGCCCAGCGGGAAGCCATCGGGCGCGACGACCCCCAGGGCGACCGCGTGCACCGGATCCTGGAAGCTGATGATGGCGGCCACGTCGACTCCCGGCACGCCCGACAGCTCGGCGCAGATGTCCGCGGCCGTCTCCACCGCGCCCGGCTTCGGCTGGAGGCGGGCCAGGGCGGCGGCCACCTGAGCCCGCTCCCGGAACTCGCTGGCCAGGCCCGAACGCGCTGCTTGCAGCGCGGTGACGTCGCGCTCGACCGCGATGTAGCCGGTGATCTGGCCGTCACGCTCGCGGATCGGCGAGATGGTCGCCTCGACCTGGTATTCCGCGCCGTCCGCGCGACGGTTGATGAACCGCCCGCTCCAGATGCGCCCGTGCGTCAACCGGCTCCACAGCGCCCGATAGAAGGCCGCCGACTGACGCCCGCTCTTGAGGATCCGCGGGTTCTGGCCGAGCACCGCGTCGCGTCGGTGGCCGGACATCTGCTCGAAGGCCGGGTTCACGTACTCGATGGCGCCGCCCAAGTCGGTGACGACCACGGCGTCCGAGGTCTGCCCGACGGCGGTGGCCAGGCGGGCTCGCTCGGCCTCCGCGGCGGCGCGCTCGCTGACATCCTGGGCGGTGCCATACATGCGCACCGGCGTGCCCTCGCGGTCCCGCTCAAGCTCGGCATCCTCGTGGATGAGCCGCACCGCCCCGTCGGGGCGCACGATCCGGAAGTCGATCACGTGCTGGCCGCTGCCCCGGGAGGCCGCCACACGCGCGCGGCGCACGCGCGCCCGATCGTCGGGATGGACGAGGGCGAGGAAGGCATCGACGGTGGGCGCGAGCGCGTCGGGCGCTACGCCGAAGATGCGGTGCAGCTCGGCCGAGCGCTGGACGGTCCCCGTGGCGAGGTCCCACGCCCAGCTGCCGATCCCCGCGATGCGCTGGGCCTCTGCGAGGTTGCGCTCGCTCCGCGCCAGCCGCAGGTGGAGCGCGCGCAGCTCGGTGACGTCGGCGAAGAAGGCGATGTTGCAGATCACTCCGTCCACCACGGCCGTGGAGGAGCGGATGTCGGCGAGGAGCAGTGATCCGTCCTTGCGCAGGCAGGGCACCGCATGGGCTTCTGCGATCTGGTCGCCGCCGACCGAGGCGAACCCGGCCAGGATCTCGGGCAGGGCGTCCGGCGGATGCAGGTCGTGCACCCGCATGGCGCGCAGCTCCGCGCTCGTGTAGCCGAGCAGCGCACAGGCTGCCGGGTTGACCCAGCGGTAGCGGTGGGTCGCGGCGTCCGCGATGAGGATCGCCTCGGCGGTGCCCTCGAAGATCGAGGCGTATCGGGCCTCCGACGCGGCGAGCGCCTCCTCGGCCGCGCGCTGCTCGGTGATGTCGGCGATGGTGCCGAAGGTGCGCACCACCCGCCCCGACGCGTCGGTGTCCACGGCGCCGCGCCCATGCACCCAGCGCGTCTCGCCGGTGTCGACACGGACGATGCGGTACCGGCGGTTGAAGGGTTGACCGTGCCCCAGGACCTCATCGGTGAGGTAGGCGACCACCGCCGCGCGGTCCGCCGGGTGCACCAGCGATGCCCAGCCCTCGATGGTGCGCTCGAACGCGGCGTCGATCCCGAAGATCGCGTCGAGCCCGGCCGAGCTCACCCACCGTCCGCCGAGCAGGTCGGTCGCGTACGAGCCGATGCGCGCGACGGACTCGATCTCGTCGAGGGTGATCTCCGGGAGCGCCGGCCGACGCAGCGGCTCGGTGGCCACGGCCGGCGGGTCCGGTGGTCGGTGTTCGCGCCTGGTTCCCATCGTGCGGGCACTGCCCCCCAGCCTGCCGCACCGGCCCGTCGGTGCGCCCGATGGTCCGCCTGGGCTTGTCGATGCCAACAAGACCCAATGTGGTCGGCAACCATAGCACCGTTCGCTGTCGGACGACCAGCCAGCAGCCGAACCCGCGCAGACCGACGACAGCGCCCAGGGCTCGACGGGTCAGTCATGACGAGGCCCCGGCCAGTGCCTGCCGGGGCCTCTTGCCTGTCCGAACCCATGGCGCGGGGCTCGTCCACCCGGGAAGGTACCGCGTCGTGCGCGGCGGCGCCCCGGTCGAACGACCTGACGCCTGCTCCCCAACTGGGTAGCCCATGGGTGCGACCATGGCTCGGGTTCGAGCGCTGCGGCTTCCCTAGGCGCAGATTGACCTGCCTGCGCCCCCGGAGCGGCCAGCAAACGCCGCGTGGAGGAACGTTGTGCGGTGCGGGGACGCAGGAAGTGGTGCCTTGGCGCACCGGGTTCCCCAGTCCGCAACGGCCGCTCGCATTGCTTCGCGCCGTGGCACGGGTCGAGCATTGACGACTGGGTCCCTCGGCCGACCATGCGGTACCCGTCGACGACCGACGGTTGTACGCCAAGCGGACGTAGGGAGGACGGCAGTGGAGTTCAGGACGATCGATCAGGTGGTCCGTGCGGTGCGCCAGGGCGCGTCGATTGACGACGCCACGGTTCTCCGTTTCGGGTACGCCATCGAGTACGCCGAGGTCGACCCCGAATGGATCGACAGCAGCGGCCGGCACTGGGGCTGGCCTGGCGTGACGAAGGCCGATGTGCCGGCCTGCTACGCCGTCCTGCGCGACCTGCGCGTCAGGCTGAACGAGCTTGAGCGGCCGGTGAGGGAGGCGGCCGCCGAGCGGATGGCGCCGCGACCGGCTCCGGCCTTGTGCTGGCGCTGTCACCGCGGGCAGGCGACCGACCTGGACGGCGGCCTGTGCCAGTCGTGTTTCGACAATGACTGAGGCACCCTGGGCGAGGGGCGGCCGGGACTGCACCCGGCTCTGTTTCGGTCGGGACTGTTGCGCCTCGCGCGCTGGTCGCCGTCCTCGTCGGCTCACCGAAGTGCGGAGGACGACGCGGCGATGACGGCGAGGATCGGACGGGTGGGCATCTACGCCCGGGTCTCCACGAAGGAGCACGGGCAGGATCCCGAGCTGCAGCTGGTGCCCCTGCGCGAGTGGGCCGCCGGTCACGGCGGGCGGACCACCGAGTACGTGGACCTCGCGTCGGCGGCCGACCTGCGCGGTCGGACCGCCTGGCGGCGCCTGCTCGACGATGCGCGCCACCATCGGCTCGAGATCGTGGCCGTCTGGAAGCTCGACCGGGCCTTCCGGTCCTCGCTCGAAGCCGCCACCACGCTCGCCGAGCTGCGCGACCTCGGGGTGGACTTCGTGTCGATCACCCAGCCCATCGACACCACCACCCCCACCGGGCGCCTGATCTACGCGATCCTCGCCGCCGTGGCGGAGATGGAGCGCGACCTCATCGTGGAGCGCGTGCGGGAGGGCATGAAGAACGCCCAGCGCAAGGGGGCGCGGATCGGACGCCCCAGCGGCACGGCACGCCCCGCCTTCGCCCGCCAGTGGCCGGCGGTGCGGGCCGAGCTCGCCGCGGGCACGCTCTCCCGTCGTGCGGCTGCCGCCCGTCTGCGCATCGGGCACGCCACCCTGGAGCGCCTGCTCCGGGAGGCCGACACGGGACCCGAGGAGGCGCGCCAAAGGGGGGTCGCCTGATCGTGCCCGATTCGTGCGGGACGAGGGGCTGCGTCTGACGCCGGCGAAACCATCTGGTTTGGCGCACTGTCCTCGCAGGCCCTTCGCGGCTGCGCCGAATGCGGCTCGCCGAATGTCCTCCCATGGCCAGGGCCATTTGGGCGATGGCAGGTCTCCCAAGGGCCCCAGACGATCAGCCTGTGCGCGAGTCAACTCGAGGTGGTGCTCGATACTGACGCCATCTTATGTCAGTGTCCTCATGTGATGAGTCTGGGCAGCCACGTAAGACCGCTGGCCTTGTCCTCTGTCAAGCACCGTTGAAAGGCCGGTCTCGAAGCCGACGGGCGTCTCGACGGGCGAGGCCCGCGAGGCGCCTGGGCTGGGATGGTTCGCTGAGTTGCAGAAGCCGCATCGAGCGGGCGGTCGCCAACCCGAACACGCGCTGTAGGTGAGGTGGAGAAACATGGCTCCTTCGGCACCAGCTCTCGGCTACTCCGGCCAGGCGCCCGAGTGTGGGTTCAGACGTCAGTCAATGGCCAGACGGCGCTCACGCCGCCCCTGAGGCGCACGATCTTGCGGACACAGGGTCGTCAAGTCAGTCTGTGTGATGGCAAGGTGATCAACCTGCCTGACGACAACCGCATCCAGGTGGGCAAGACGCCTGACTCGACTGCCGACGTCGTGGTCCTGCGCTTCACTTCGAATCAGAGCGTCGCGTTGACCATCCTCCCGCCCGCGCCAAGGGTCAGCCCGGAGACCCCGATCCGCACGCTGGCGGACCTTCGAGCGCGCTGCGACGCGGGAGCGTGGATCGAGGTCGAATACGACGAGCGCAGACAACACCCCACCGGGAGACCACTGTGGGCCGTGTCCATGGACGATCACGACAAACGGCCGGTGATCCACTTCCTTGACGTTGGGTCTATGTCGCTCCCCGACAATCCGAACCTGTTGCGATTCGGCGACAACAAACTGGTGACCATTCTGGTCGAGACGGGCGACTTGGTGTTCTTCACCAGGAGATACCCAACACTGCGCCTGCGGCTGCGCGATGACGTACCAACGCCCGTTACAGATGTGCGCAGCGTCAAGATGGGCAGGTAGCGAGTCCCTCGCAGGCGGGGGCGCGGCCAGTTCGTCGGCACCCTTGCGCGCGCAGGGAGCCGGCATCGTCGGGCAGGGACCCGCGGCGTCTTCGGCTCCCGTCACGCCGAGCCGATGGAGAGCGGGGTGGCCGCGATCCTGACCAGCGGCAGTACGAGCAGCATCCAGAGGGGGATGCTCGCCACCGCGAGTGGCCCGCGGTGGGATTCGCGTGGCGGTATCCAGTCATCAGTCCCACCGCGGCCGATGGTGGAGTCGAAGAGCTTGAGAGGGCGCTCGTGGACTCCGTACGCGCACCCAGCCTCACGCCGCACGTGACCGATCAGCACTCCGCCTCGGTGACGACTGCCCCGAGACCGCGTAGCGTCGACCGCGGCCGCGGCGGTGCGAGTGCTTGTGTGCGCGGGCCTATTGCGCCGGTTGTGCGCCCTTCTTGCCTCTGGATGAGCGCGCCTTGGCCGGGGCGGTTGTCACCGAATCGCCCTCCGCGCTAGCCTCGGTCGAGAAGCTGAGCACGTCGAGCGTAGGTAGCGGGGGCACAGGGATTCCAGTCATGCGGCCGAGCTCCGCGACCCCGGCTCGCAGGTAGGGCCACAACAAGACCATCGTCGTCCGCGAAGCCATCGCGTCGATCTCGGCCTGCGTCAGGGGTGTGGTGGAGGACGCGAACACACCGTCGTATGTGCAGCTCAACTCAAGGAGAGCAGCCCCCTCGTTGAAGGGCACGCCAATGGCCACTCTCAACATCTGCGAGAACGAGTTTGCGTCCGACCCGGGTCGCGGGGGGTCCAGTGTCGCGTTCAGGGTTGGGGCGGACGCATCCTCTGGCTGCTTCTCTCGACGTTTGATGCTTGCCTCGAACAGATACGCGTCACGCAGTTGGGTCGAGAAGAGGGGCAGCGCGGGATCCTGCGGCTCGTTCACGGGTCGCTACCCAGCAAGAGCCAAGGCGGGTTGTCGCTGGCCTTCATCGGCGGCGGGTCGTTTCGGACGCATCTCGCCAAGGATCAGAGCGCCGTGGAGATCCTCGTAGAACGATCCGGTCTCAGCGAGATTCCGCGTGAGGAGCTCCAGCGCCGGACTGCGCGTGGAGAGCACGAGGTCGAGAACCGCCTCGCTGAAGACCAACCCGCTGCGCACGGCCCCCACCTGCGGGGCCGGGGCGACTTGTGGCATCGGCTGTGGCCCGAACACGGGTTCCCATGTCGTGCCCGTGGCCTCGGCCAAACGGTTGAGCAGGCGGACGTTCACGGCGTGTCGGCCCGTTTCGGCTCGCGCGATCACGGACTGCGATGTGCCGGCGAGCCTGGCCATCTGGTCTTGCGTCAGGCCGCGCTCGACCCGGAGTCGGACGATGGCTCGTGCGACGGCCTCAAATGGGTACTCCTCCTCGTAGGATTTGCGGAACTCCGGATTGCTGTCCCACTCGGCCTCAAGCTTCTTCCAGGTCATCGCCCGTCCCCTAACACTGCTTCAGGCATTCACTGTCGGCGAACGCCTTCGCCCTGGCGTGCAGGGCCCTGTACTCGGCACTGGAAAGGGCTTGCTTCTTCTTCTGCCTCACCTCGGAAAGGCACAAGCGGTTGCCAACGCACACGCCGAACAGGCGAAATGCGAGGTTCGACCAATTGATCTTCACTTCCAATAGTGGCGGGTCGAGATCGAGGTTGATCTGCTCCAGATACTTGGCCCCGGACAACCGACCGGCGTCCTCGATCCGGTTGAAGACGAACTTGATGCGTGTCCGTACCTTTTCGGCCTCGTCGCGCTGCGCGCGGGGTTCCTCGAGCCAAGCGAGCACGTCGGGCGAGGGGCAGATCTCCAGGCCGTGTCGCGTACCACTCTCGCTAGGCATGGTATAGCACTTGTGCAATAGCCGCTCGCCGAAGGCGGCGTGAGCTAGCCGGGGTCGCCTGTTGCCGGTTGCCGCCGAAGCGGGCGCCCGCCCGGAAGACAGCGACATAGTAGTGCGCGCGCCGGGGTGTCTTCTGTCCCATCATGCCGCTCGTGCGCGTCGAGACGCCTTCGCCCGGCTCGGATGATGGTGGAGGCTGTCGCGCTGCTACGAGGGAACCGAGGCAAGCGCCCTCGCTTGGCTGGAAGTGGCTGCGCTCGGCTACCGGTTCGCGCGCCTGCGGGCGGAACCTGCCTGACCCTTCGGCCCCACACCGAAGACGAATGCGCTAGTCGCCGGGCTGCCCGACGCGCCGCTCCACGAAGAGGGCGGCTGCCCACACGAGGAGCGACACCCACAGGACGAACACGACGTTCGAGACGAACGTGGCGAGTGGATCTGCCGTCCGGACGCTCAGGGCGGCCTCGGTCAGCAGCCCCACGCCGAGCCCAAGAGCAGCGGCCCGCCGCGGGTGGAGTGCCGGCCCTCGGGACGGAGGACGCGCCCGCCACCGGTTGATGGCCTCCGCGACGGCGACCGCGCCGACGACGGCCGCGACCCCGATGACCAGCGTCTCGACGAGCGTCACGAAGGGCGCATCGGACCGCATGACGACCCCCGGCGCAAGGACCGCGAGAACGACCAGACCGACGACCGCGCCTCGTCGCACGTTCAGGAGTTGCCTGGGTGTTTGCATCGCCTCGGACCTTCCAAGAAAGACCAAGCGCCCGTCATCCGCCGGCAGTCTCTCCCGAGTGCTCCCAGAGGTCAAGCGCCGTTCCGCCCCGGTCGATGCACACCTCGCGTGCCCGGTTTCATGCAGGGGCTGTGAGGGAGCACGCTGGAGCCGCGCTGCAGCCATTCGATGTCGAGCGGATCGTCGAGGTCGACGTCTCTGGAGACCTCATCCTGCCCACTTGAGCTGAGGCCACTCGGGTGAGCCCCCAGTTGAGCCCCCGACTCGGTGATACGGGGCGTCACTGGGCGGCACACAACGGCCGACGACGCCGAACAACCGTTCGTTTCGTGCGGAACACGGGGGAGATTTGGGGTGGCCTGCGGGACTTGAACCCGCAACCATCGGATCCACAATCCGATGCTCTGCCGATTGAGCTAAGGCCACCGCGGGGGCCGTCACGTCGACGGTCGCACACGAGCCGCACCGTCGAACACGAGGCGGGCGCGCGGAAGTGTACTCCAATTCCCGTCGAAGCCGGGCACTTCTCGCCGCTCGACTCTGCCGCGGCCGCCTGCCGCCGCCGCCTGGTCGAGACCACCGCGCCGGGGCACACGCGGATTGCCGTTCCGCGTCGCGGGGTCGGCGCTGGTACCGCCGGATGCCGCCGGACCCGGACCACCGGGCGATAGGGAACCCGCGGCACGTCACCTAGCCTCCCTGCAGTGCCACGCCGGTGGCCTGCTCGGAGGCCGTGCCAGCTTGATCCCGTCGCGCTCCCGCCTCGCCCGCCTGGCCTCGGTGTTCCTGCTCACGGTCACCGTGGTGGGCTGGGCATTCGCCGGGCCCGCGGCGTCGGTGGTGCGGGCATGGGACCCCGGGACCTTCAGCAGCGCCGACGAGACCCTCCTCTTCACGCTGACCAACCAGGCGCGCGCCTCCGCCGGACTGGCACCGCTCCGCTGGGACAGCCAGCTGGCGAGCATCGCCCGCTGGCGGGCGCAGGACATGTCGGTCCGGGGGTACTTCTCGCACGACATCCCGCCGGGCCCCGGGTTCGCCCCGACCACGGAGCGGGTCTTCTACTACATGGACCAGCGGGGCGTCCAGTACGTGCTCGCGGGCGAGAACATCGGCTGGGACAACGCCGCGGACGACCAGGCGACGCCCTACATCCAGCAGATGTTCATGAACTCGCCGGAGCACCGGTCGAACATCCTGGGGGCCCTCTGGGATTCCATGGGTGTCGGGGCCTACAAGGGCACCAACGGGGTGATGATGTACTGCGTCCTGTTCAAGGAGACCAGGGCTGCGGCGACGCCGACCCCGACTCCGCGCCCCACGACCCGACCGACCCAGCGGCCGGTGCAGGCGCCCACGCCGCCCCCGACCCAGTCACCCACGCCGCGACCGGCGCCCGCGGCAACCGCCCGCCCGACCCACGCCCCGACACCGCAGCCAACCCCGACGCCGACGGCCAGCCCGATCGCCACGCCCTCGCCCACGCTCGAGGCGCCGGTCGAGACCGCGACCCCGACGCCGGCCGCGACCCCGACGCCGGCGGCGACCCCGGTCCCGCCCGCCCCGACGCCGCCCGCGGCCGTGCCTGCCGGGCGGACCGACCAGCGGATCCTCGATGACGCGCCCACGCCGGGGCTGGTCGAGACGCTGATCGGCGGGATGCTGGGCGCGGGCCCGGGCAACTGACCGGGCAGCTGGCCGCGCAGCTGGCCGCGCAGGCATCCAGCCGTCCTGACGCCGACCGCGGCCCGCTCGCGCCCCGGTACACTGCCGCCATGCCGCCCATCCTCGAGGCCCGCGACCTGGCCCGGACGTACCGTGTCGGCGACGGTGAGGTGCGGGCCCTCCAGGGTGTCTCGCTGGCCGTGCAGCCCGGCGAGTTCGTGGCGCTCATGGGCCCCTCCGGCAGCGGCAAGACCACGCTGCTGCAGCTGCTCGGCGGGCTCGATCGGCCCACGGCGGGCGAGGTGGTCCTGGACGGGGTGACCATCTCGTCGCTCGACGACGATGCGGCCACGAAGCTGCGCCGGGACAGGACCGGGTTCGTCTTCCAGGCGTTCAACCTGGTCCCGCTGCTCTCCGCCCGGGAGAACGTGGCGCTGCCGTTCCTCCTCGCCGGGCGGGACCCGCTCGACGCGGAGACGACGGCTCGCGTGGACGAGGCGCTGGCCCTGGTGGATCTCGCGGCCAAGGCGGATCGCCGGCCCGACGAGCTGGCCTTCGGCGAGCAGCAGCGGGTGGCGATCGCGCGGGCCATCGCGGGCCGCCCCGTGATCCTCTTCGCCGACGAACCGACGGGCAACCTGGACTACGCCACGGGCCTCGAGATCATGGACTACCTGTTCCGCTCCTGTGCCGAGCGGGGCCAGACCGTGGTGCTCGTCACCCACGACGCCCAGGCCGGTGCCTTCGCCGACCGGGTCCTCTTCCTGCGCGACGGGCGGGTGCTCGAGGAGATCCGGCTGGGTCGGCGCGCGGAACACCCGGCCCGGCCCCTGATCGAGCGACTCGCCCAGCTGGGGCAGTAGGGGCCGATGCGCGGACCCCGGGGCATGGGCTGGCGGTGGCTCCGCCGGCGCCCGCTGCGCACCGTCCTCACGATTGCCGGCATCGCGATCGGCGTTGCGCTCGTGGTCGCGGCACTCTCGGTGCAGGCCGCGGTGGCGGACGGCGCGGCACGGTACGCGGCCGCGCTTTCCGGTCGGGCGGACCTCACGGTCCATGCCTTCGGGGAGGGCACGCTCTCGGCCGGGACGGTCGACGCGATCGCGGGGACGCCGGGGGTCATCGCGACGTCGCCCCAGGTGCGGCGTCCGACCTTCGCCACCGCCGGCACCACGACCCTGGGCGCGGTGACCGTGGTGGGCGTGGACCCGGCGGCCGATCGCGCGCTGCACGACGAGACGCTGGCTTCCGGCGCGTTCCTGGCGTCCTCGGACGCCGGCGGGGCACTGGTGCCGCTCGGCTGGGCCCGGGCGCATGACCTCGGGATCGGCTCGCGGTTCTCGCTGGTCGGCGGTGGTGGCGAGGCCACGCTCACGGTCCGCGGCCTGCTCACCGACGCGGGGCCGGCACTGGCGGATGGCGGGCGGCTGGTGTACACGACGATCGGCGCCGCCCGTGCCCTGTTCGGCATCGACGCGGGGGCGGCCGACCTGGTCGAGGTCCGGGTTGACCCGGCCGTCGGCGTGGCGCAGGTGGAGACGCGGCTGGAGAGCCGGCTGACGAGCCAGCCCTACGTCCTCTCGACGGCGGCCGACGCGGCCGCGGCCCTGGGCGGCGCGACCCGCGACGTGGGCTCGGGCCTCCTGGTGGTGGCCGCGATCGTCCTGTTCGTGGGCGCCCTGCTCGTGTCCGACGCGCTGGCCATGTCGGTCGGCGAGCGCACGCGCGAGGTGGGGCTGCTGCGGGTGGCGGGGGCCACGCGCGGGCAGGTCCGGCGCATGGTGCTGGAGGAGGCCTGGTGGCTCGGGCTGGCCGGCACCGTCCTCGGGACGATCGCCGGCGCGGCCGCGGCGGTGATCCTCGCCTCGGCGGTCGGGTCCCTGAGCGGAGCCCCGGTCGCGTTCGGCGTGCTGGACCCCGGCGCGCTCGCCGTGGGCGTGCTCCTCGGCGTGCTGGTGACGCTGGCGGCGGCACTCGAGCCCGCGTGGCGGACCGGGCGGGTGTCGCCCGTCGAGGCGGTGCGACGCGGCCCGCAACTGGCGGCGCCCGCGTCACGCGTGCGCGGCATCGCGATCGCCGGCACGGTGGCGGCCGTGGTGGGCGTGGCAGCGCTGGTGGCGGGCGGGTGGGCAACCGGCGGGGCCTCGGTGCTGGCCGGTACCGCCGCGCGCTCGACGAACGCGACGGGGATCCCCGCCCCGGCCGCGGGGCTCGGTGGCGCCCTGGCGGCCCTGGCGCTGCTGCTGGCGGCTGGCGTCATCTCGCCGCTCGTCCTGCGGCTGGCCGGGTGGCTGGTGTCGGCAGCGACGTTCCCTGTGCGCCGGCTGCTGCGCCCGGAGCTCCGGCTCGCGCGCGGGGCCCTCACGCACGATCCCGGGCGCATCGCCGTCTCCCTCGCCGCGCTCGGCGTGGGGCTCGGGCTGGTGGTCGCCCTGGCCGGGGTGGCGCAGGGGACGCGGCAGGCCGGAGAGGCGTGGGTCCGGGACGTAGCGCCTGCCGACGCCGCCGTGGTGGCGATCTCGCCCGTCCCCGTCGACCTGGGCAGCGACCTCGCCGCCGTCCGCGGCGTGGCCTCGGTCACGCCGATCCGGCTCTTCGACGTGGCGATCGCCGGCCGCCTGGCGTCGGCGATGGCCGTGGACCCGGCGACATACGAGGCCCTGGGCGCACTGAGCGTCGAGGGAGGGAGTCGCGCCGCGGCGTTCGCCGCGCTGCAGGCGGGTGGTTCCGCGCTGGTCCCACGGTCGCTGGCGAGCCGGTTCGGGCTGCAGGTCGGCGACCTGCTCGTGCTTCGGACGGCGCAGGGGGAGGCGCGGTTGCGGGTGGCGGGCGTGGTCGCGCACAGCATTCCCGGAACGGCGGGGGAATCGGTCGTCGTCTCGGCAGCGGACGCCGTGCGGTCGCTCGGGATCGCGGGGGCGTCGCTGTTCCTGGTGCGGGCCGCGCCCGGCGCCGCATCCGGGCTCGGGGCGCGCCTGGAGGCCGCCGCGTCGCCCTATGCCCTGTCGGTGGTGCGACCGTCGGCGATCGGGGGGGCCGTGACCGGCGCGCTCGACCGGACCTTCGGGCTGCTCGACCTGCTCGCGGTGGCCGCCGTGGTGGTGGCGGCCCTCTGCATCGTCGACGTGCTCGCCATGGACGTCCGGCAGCGCGTGGGCGAACTGGGCCTGCTGCGGGCCGCGGGACTCACGCGCCGGCAGGCGTGGCGCTTCGTGGTGGTGGAGGCCGGGATCCTGGGCCTCGCCGGTGCGTTCCTGGGGATCATCGGCGGCGTCGTCGCTGCCGGAGCGGTGCTCTTCCTCGGCGGGACGACCGGGCCGTCCGGTGTGCTGGAGGTGTCCTGGGGCGCGGTGCTCGCGGCGCTGGTCCTGGGAGTCGGCGGGTCGATGCTCGCCGCTGTCTACCCGGCGCGTCTCGCCGCACGGGTCGAGGTGGTACGGGCGGTGGGGGTCGAGTGAGGAGACCGATGGGCGGTCACACGGCGACGTCATCCGTGGCGGGGTCAGGGTGCGGCACGCCCAGACAGACGCCAATGCACAGGTCCCTGGGCGCGAGCCGGGCCGGCGCATGACCGAGGGGATCGGCCCGCAGCGGCGGACGGAACGTGGACCCGCGGTGCGGTTCATCGCGCACGCGGGCGCCGGTCGCGGGGCCTTCGGCCGACGGTGGCCGCCGATCGCCGCCGCGCTGGGCACCCTGGGCATCGAGCACACGGTCGAGCTCACCTCGCGTGCCGGGGAGGCGGCGGAGCTGGCGGCGCGCGCGGCGGGGGAGGGCGCGCGGCTCGTGGTCGCGGTGGGTGGCGACGGCACGCTGCACGAGGTGGTCAACGGGCTGATGACCGCCGCCCGGTCGCTGGGGGAACGCCCGCTGGTCGGGCTGGTGCCGGCGGGCCGCGGGAGCGACTACGCCCGCGGGATCGGGCTGGCCACGGAACCGGCGACGCTGGTGGACCGGATGGCCGCCGCGCTCGACGGTGACCCGGGAGCGGTCCACCCCGTGGACATCGGCGAGGTGCGCTACCGCACCACGCCCACCGTGGCGGGACGGACGCTGGGCGCCGTCGGGGGCGAGACCGCCTCGCGGTGGTTCGTCAACGCGGCGGGAACGGGGTTCAGCACCTTCGTGGCGGAACGGGTGTCGCGGTTCCCCGGACGCCTGGGCGCGTACCTCTACACGGTCGCGGGGCTGGTGACGATCGTGGACTGGCGGGACCGGCTGGTCGAGCTCGGCTGGGATGACGGCACACGGGACGAGGTCCGGGTCGAATCGGTCGAGGTCGCGCTGGGGCCGTACGAGGGAGGCGGCATGCTCGTCGCGCCGGGCGCCGATCCCGCGGACGGCCAGTTCGACGTGGTCACGATCGGGGCGGTCGGCCGGTTGGAAATGCTCACCTTCTCCTGGCGGATCCGCACCGGCGATCACCTGCGGAGCCTGGCGGTCGCGTCGCGGCGGACCCGGTCCCTCACGGTCCGCGCGCTCGACGAGGGCGGCCCGCTCTTCCTCCAGGCTGACGGCGAACTGCTGGGCCGTGACCCGCTGCGGTTCGATCTTCTCCCGTCTGCCGCCCGGTTCGTCTGGTAGGCTTCGGTCATGTTCGCCCAACCCCGCATGCTGCGTGTTCCCCCCTACGAGCGGGGCATCACGCTCGGCGACTTCATCCTGCCCATCCGCATCGGCGAACGGACCTCGGTGCGCCAGCACCACGTGGCGCTCGTGCTGCTGGGCGTGCTCGTCCTCGCCATCTCTGCGCAGATCGTGGTGCGGGTGCCCGGTTCCCCTGTGCCGGTCACGGGCCAGACGTTCGGCGTGCTGGTGACCGCCACCGCCCTCGGGTTCCGCCGGGGGCTCGCGTCGGTGGGGCTGTACCTGCTCCTCGGGTTCGCGCTTCCCATCTACGCGGCGGGCGCGTCCGGGGTCGATCACATCGTGGGCCGGGAGGACGGTCACCTGGTGCTGGGCGCCACGGGCGGCTACCTGGTCGGGTTCCTGTTCGCCGCCGCCGCGGTGGGCCGCCTCGCCGAGCTCGGCTGGGATCGCCGGTACGCCGGTGCGCTTGCCGCGATGCTGCTCGGCAACGTGCTCGTGTACGCAGTGGGCCTGCCGTGGCTCGCGGCCGCGACCGGTGTCTCGGCCGGTACGGCGCTGCAGCAGGGGTTGTACCCGTTCCTGGTGGGGGATGCCCTGAAGTTCGTCCTGGCCGCGGCGGTCTTTCCCGTCGGCTGGTGGATCGTGGGGCGCCGACCCAGCGACCGCTGAAGCGCTCGCGCACGAGGGATCGCGCGCACGGCCGCAGGCGCGCCTGCGATTGGCCCCGGGCGGCGTCCGCCTGCTACCATCGGCCCGCAGCGCGCCTGTAGCTCAGTGGATAGAGCGAGTGGCTTCGGACCACTAGGTCGCGGGTTCGAATCCTGCCGGGCGCGCCAGCTCCCTGCCGTCTGCTCGCGCGTCATGTTCTCGCGCGTCGTGGTCGTCACCGGCCGCGGGACCGTGGCGACGGCCGACGCCGCCGATCAGGGATCCGCAAGCGGCCCGAAGAGCCGCTCCGCGTACTCGGCGTCGCGCGGCGTGCGCGGGTCGAACCGGAGACCGTGGTCGCCCGGGTACGGCCGGCGGTGGTCCGCGCGCCCTTCCTGGATGTCGGGAGGGATCCCCCGCGGGTAGGCGATGCAGATCCGGGTGGCCGGGCGATGCGCTCCCGCCGCTGGCTGCAGGTGCCGGCAACCGTCGCAGATCGCTCGCACGGGCGCATCCACGGCTCTGGTCCCACCCTCCGCTCCTGGGCGCGCAACGCGGGTTGGGCTCCGCGCAGGGGTCGTCGCGTCACGGGCATTCACGACGGCATCGCGTCACGATCATTCGCCGCCAGCGCGAACGCGCAAGGGCCGAAGCGCCCGGGGGACCCGCCGACGGATGGCCGCGATCAGGGCCCGACCGCGGCGTCCACGAGCCCGGGCCGCGTCAGCGAGGCCATGGCGCCCACGATCGCGATGGCCGCTCCGGCCAGCATCGCCAGGTGGTACCCCGAGACGTAGGCCGCCGCGGCCTCTGCGCTCCCGGCGTGGCCCGTGAACAGCACCGCCTGTCCGCCGGCACCGAGTTGCGAGGTCGCCAGGGCGCCGAGGAAGCCGATCGACAGGGTCTGGCCGAGGAAGCGCATCGTGCCCAGCGTGCCGGAGGCGACCCCGAGCTGTGCGCGCGGCACCGAGCCCATGACCGCCGACGTGTTGGGGGAGCTGAAGGCCGCCATCCCGATCCCGACCACCAGCAGCGCGCCGATCAGCTCGACCATCGCCGGGTTGGCGGGGAGCCGGGACAGCATGAGCAGCCCGAGCGCGATGACCGCCATCCCACCGCTCGCGAGCCAGCGGGAACCGAACACGTCGGAGGCCCTCCCTGCCAGCCAGGACAGTGCCACCATGGCAACGGGCGCGGCGACCAGCAGGAGCCCCGCATCCTCGGGACTGCGGCCGCTCACGACCTCCAGGAAGACCGAGGTGAGCACGGTGACCGCCGCGAACGCCATGTAGTTGGCGAGGGCGGCCAGGTTGGCCGTGGCGAACAGCCGGCTGCGCCGGAACAAGCCGACATCGAGGATCGGTTCCGAGCGCCCGGACTCCCAGGCCACCAGCACGATGACCCCCGTGGCGCCGCCGAGCATGAGCGCGAGGGACGGCGGCGCCGTCCATCCCCACACCGGCGCCAGGCTCACGCCCACCACGCCGGCAGCCAGCGCGCCCACCAGGAGCACGAGCCCGGGCAGGTCGAGCGCGGCACGCCGTTGCCGGCGCGCGGCGTGACGCGTGCTGACCAGGCCCCAGCCCAGTGCCAGGCTGGCCGCCGCGACCGGCACGTTGACGTAGAAGACCGACCGCCAGCCCACCTGCTGGGTGAGCAGGCCACCCAGCGCCGGACCCAGGGCGAGTCCCAGGTAGACGGCGGTGACGTTGAGGCCCAGCGCCTTCCCGCGCTCGGACTCCGGGAAGGCCTCCGTGACGAGCGCCGTGGACGTCGCCGACAGGAGTGCCGCGCCCAGGCCCTGGACCGAGCGCGCGGCCAGCAGCCAGGCCGTCGATGGCGCGGCCCCCGAGGCGGCCGACGCGACCGCGAACACGACGAGGCCGACGCGGTACAGCCGGAGCCCGCCGATCGTGTCGGCGATGCGGCCCGCGGGAATGAGGGCTGCCGTCAGGACCAGCAGGTAGCTGATCTGCACCCACAGGCCCCCCACGAAACTGAGGTGGAGCGAGGGGCCCATGCGGGGCAGGGCGATCGCAACGACGCTGCCGTCGAAGGGGGCGATGAACGCGCCCGCCGCCGTCGCCGCGAGCAGGCGCCAGCGGCGCTCGGACAGGTTGTCGGCGCCGCTCATGCCGTGCTGCCTGCGCGTCGGCCCGAGCGTCGATGCCCGTGCCCGCGGGCTCCCTGCAGCCGTCCCCATCGGGCGCAGGATACCGGCCCTCCAGGGTCCGGGCCCGCGAGGGCGGCGTTGCTATAGTCACGCTGCCCGACCGAGCCGTCCCGTGGCCCGAAGGCTCTCGCGCGAGGATGTCTGGCGCCGTGTTCCTGGGGATCGATCACCTGGTCGTTGCCGTGGCGGACCCCGACCGCGCCGCCGGGGAGATCGAGGCGACGCTCGGGCTGCGTGTCGCCGAGGGCGGTCGCCACGCGACGCAGGGCACGTTCAACCGGCTGGTCTGGCTGGGCGACACCTTCATCGAGCTGATCGGCGTCTTCGACCGCGCGCTCGCCGAACGGTCGTGGATCGGCCGGCCGACGCTCGCCGCCATCGACGCCGGCGGGGCTGCCGCCTGGTCGCTCGCGACGTGGGCGATCGCGAGCGATTC
>JAKAHX010000243.1 GCA_021814735.1 Chloroflexota bacterium
GCCGCTCATCGAGACGCGCGGTGAAGGCGCGCACGTTGGCGTCGGTTGCCGGCATGCATCCTCGCGATGGAGTCGCCCGCTGCCACCGCGGACCGGATGCGGCCTGCGCGGTGCGGGTATGGACCTCCCGCACTATACGTGCCGCAGGGGAGGCCCGGTGGGCGGCCGTGCCGGCGGGGCTCGAGAAACGGATGAGGCCGCGGATCAGGCGCCGGCTCGGGCGAGGACCGGCACGAGGACCCGTTCCTCCTGGTCGAGGTAGGCGCGCAGCACGAGGCCGAGTTCGCGCATGCTTGCCCGCAGGGCGGCGACCTCCCCGAGCGTGGGATGGCGGCGCGCGGCGAGCCAGTCGGCCTCGACGCGGCCGATCAGGCCGCGTACCTGCTCGAGCTGCGCACCCAGGAGGCGACTCCCCCGGGAGGTGCCGGAGAGCCGGTCGATCACCGGGTGGACGATGGCCTCCTCCCAGTCGAGGTAGGGCACCACGTGCTGGTCCAAGGCGTCGAGCAGGCCCCGTGCGCGCCCTCCACCCAGGGCCACCAGCACGTCGCCGGCACCGTCGGCCACGCGCAGGATCCGGGATGCCACCTGCCCGATCTCCCGGCGCTCCCGGTGCCAGGTGCGCCGAACCGCACCGACGGCCCTTCCGGGGACCAGCGACACGGCACCTGCCCTCCCACGACGCACGACTGCCTGGCGGAATAGTGGACCATCCACCGCCAGATGACCAGAGGCTTCCGTGACGGGCCCGCCCGAGGGGCCGCGCGGACGGCACGACCACCGGATGAGACCGCGGGGACGTGCCGATCGTCGCCCGCGGGGTCGCCCGGAGGGAACCGCCGGACGTCACGACGCGCGGACGGAACCGCATGGACGGGACGATCGTCCGCCGCGGCCCTGACGATCGGATCGTGGTCGGCGGAAGGCAGGAGCGGGACGGTATGGCCGACCGTGGAGACACCGGCACGCGGAGCACGGGTCACCGTCCCGCGGTGGCATGCCGCATCGAGGAGAGCGCAGGTTGCAGAACCGCCCATCGCGCCCTGTCCGCGTCGGAGCATGAGGCTGTTCCGGGGCGCGCCGGAGCCGGCCCGCGGTCCCCTCGTCTGCCTGGAGTGCGGCGTCCCCGCGCCGCCCACGGGCGGGTCGTTCTGTCGGCGGTGCGGCCTTCCCTACGGCGCACCCCCGCGCCCGTACCGTTCACCGACGTGCCCCGTCTGCTACCGGACCGCCGCGGACGACGGGCTCTTCGCATCGCTGATCGGTGGGCCGCGCGTCGACCTGGTCCGCCACCTTGCCGAGCACGAGCGGCGTCCCGTCGGCGACGACGAGTACCTGGAGGGGCTGCGGGAAGGCGACCTCGCGGTGGTCGGCCGCTGGAGAGTCCCGTACGACGTGCTGCGCCGCTACCTGGTCCTCGGCGTGATCGACGGGGGTCGGTCGCGACGCGTGATGCACAACGCGCTGCTGACGGCGATGTCCCAGGTGCAGCGGTGGGGGCCGGACGCCGTGCTCGTCGGCGACCAGCCGGAACTCGCCGAGGCGCGCGCCGCGCTGGCCGCGGTGATGGAGCGTTACCACCGGGCGACCCGCGGCTGACCGGCGCCACCGCACCGCCCCCGGGACCCGGGGCCGATCCGCGGCGTTGCCCGCCTCGGCGCACGGGCTCGGTCAACGCCGGAGCCGGGACTCCAGGTAGCGCCCCGCGGTCCGCAGCGCCGCGTCCGCGGCACGGAAGACCGGCACCCCCTGGGCCTCGATCGCCCGGGCGAGCGGGTCGAACAGCGGGCCGCTGTCGATGGAGGCCACGATCGGCTTGTCGGTGGCCGGGAGCAGCCGCGCCAGCCGGGCCGGGAGGCTCCCTTCGCCCCCGATCTCATCCGGCAGCGTGGCCGTGGCGGCGGTCAACGGGATCGTGGAGCAGACCACCAGGTCCACGCCCGGGTCCTCCAGGAACGCGCGGAGCACGTCCTCGTGCACCCCGTCGTCGGCCATCGGCGTGAGGTCGATCGGGTTGTGGACGTCGACCAGTGTTCCGGCGTGGCCCCTGGCCAGCGCCTCTCCCAGCGCCGCTCGCGTGGTCGGCGCGAGCTCCGCGAGCTCCAGGCTCCAGCCGTCGCCACGGAGGGAATCGGCGATGCCCACCGCCTCGTAGCCGGCGTTGGACATCGCGGCCAGCCGTCTGCCGCGCCACCGGCGAGCGCCGAGCAGGGCGCTGATCTTCAGCAGCCCCTGGAACTCGTCGAACGTCCGCGCCACGATCGCGCCGGCGTCCGCCACGATCGATTCGCAGACGTCGTAGTCCCCGGCGATGGAGGCCGTGTGGCCGGCCGTCGCGCGCCGCCCCTCCGCCGTGCGGCCGGCCTTGTAGAAGAGGACGTCTCGCCCGCCCTGCACCGCCTCCCGCACCGCCCGGGCAACGCGCAGGCCATCGCCCTCCCGGAAACCCTCGACGTAGACGGCGATCGTGGTGACCGCGGGGTCGCCGGCCAGGTGCGCCACGAATTCTCCGATCGTCAGGTCCACCTGGTTCCCGGTGGAAATGGCGTAGCGCGGGCTCAGCCACGGCAGGTGGCTCAGGCGGGTGATCATGAAGGCGCCGGACTGGCTCACGATGGCCACGCCGCCCCCGCGGTACTCCGGCACCGGCAGCTTGGACCGCGGGATGAACAGCGTGTCATAGCGGCCGGGGCGCGACACGATCCCCAGGCAGTTCCCGCCGTTCACCACCAGCGGCAGCCCGCGAGCGCGCGCGGTCCGGATGGCGTCCGCGAGCCGCGCCTCCAGGACCTCACCGCCCGTCTTCTCGGCCATCCCGCCCGGGATCACGATGACCCCCACCGCGCGGTCGTGCTCGACCAGTTCCTCCACGATCCCGGGCACCTGGTCGGCGGAGAGGGCAACGACGACGAGATCCATCCGCTCGGGGAGGTCGCGGACACTGTCCACGCACGCGATGCCGTCGATCTCGGCGCACCCGGGCCGGACCACCACGATCCGATCGGGATCGAAGCCGGCCGCCCTGATGTTGTCGAGGATGATCCGCCCGACGTTCCGGCCGTGCACGGAGACGCCCACGATCCCGATGCTCCGCGGTCGCAGCACGGCTCCGAGCGACTCGGACGGGCGGGGCGCCGCGGGCCGGCCCTTCGGACGGAAGGTGAGCAGTCCGTCCAGGGCCACGAGCCGGCCGCCGCTCGCCGCGAACGGGTTCACTTCCAGCTCGACGATGGTCCAGGCGCCCGGACCATCGTCGGCGTAGCGCTCGCCGAGCGCCCGGAAGGCGCCCAGGACCGGCAGGATCTCCGCGTCGTCGACGAGCCGCCGCCCCACGCGGGTCGAACCCGACAGGCGCCGCCATGCGAGGGTGGACCGGAAGGTCTCGAGCAGCGCGGGCGCGTCCTGCAGCGCCGCGCTGGCGCTCACGACCGCCTGGCCGGGCCGCGACACGGCCGCCAGGAGCTCCGTGTCGACGCCACCCACCCCCATGGTGATGACCGGCCCGAACTCGCGGGTGTGCCGCAGCGCGACGAGCGACTCGGAACCGGGACCGACGTCGTCCACCGCGACCCGCTCCACCACGAGGACGCCCCGCACCTCGCCGCCAGCCGGGCGTGGCACGGTCGCCAGCATGGTGTCGATCCCCGCGCGGAGCGCCGCGGGGTCGTTCGCCGACTCGGCGACCCCTCCCACCTCCGTCTTGTGGGCGATGCCGGGAGCCGCGACCTTGAGCATCACGCGTGCGGTGCCGATCTCGCGTGCGGCCGCCTCCGGCGACCCTCCCACCGGGACCAGCACGGCGCGCGGGACGCGGCACCCGGCCGCCTCCAGCACGCCGTACACCTCGTGTTCCAGGAGCGTGAACCGCCCCTCCTCCGCCGCCGCACCGAGGATCGCGTCGATGCGACGGGCATCGAGGCGCCGG
>JAKAHX010000244.1 GCA_021814735.1 Chloroflexota bacterium
CCCGTCCCGGACCCGGCCATCGCGTTGTCCATGACGTGCGCCAGCGACAGCATCCGGACGCCCATGGCCTGCAGCCGGGCGACGTTCCGGGGATCCCCCTGCAGCGCCTGGGCGCCCTGGACCCCGACGAACGCGCCGACCGGCCCGCCGGGTGCGAGCACGACGTCGAGGTCGGCGCCGGTCCGGACGACGCGGAAGGCGCCGCGGGAGGTGGAGGACCACTGGTCGATCCGCCGCACGAACTCCCGCACCAGGGCGAGGTCGGAGCGAAGCAGGCGTGGCGGCACGCCCAGGCTCAGGAACTGGACCGCCGACAGCGTGCCCTGCAGGTCGGGGAAGCGCGTCGCGATCGACATCCCGACCAGGCGAACACCACCGGCCCGCAGCCGCGGCAGGTCCACGTGTCCACGCCCCGCGGGCTCGAGGAAGGTTCGTCGGAACAGGACGGTCCCCACCAGCAGGTCCACCACCGGGACCTGCCGGTGCAGCTCGAGTGCGCGCCCCGAGACGGGCCCGCCCGCGTCCCGCGTCGTGCGCAGGAGCGCCGCCTCGACCGCGCGCGCGATCACCATCGGTGTTCGTCAGGCGGCCGCGACATTCGTCAGGCGACCGCGACCCCTCGCCCGCCGAACAGGCGCAGCTGCCGCGCGAACACGTAGCCCAGTGCCACCGGGGCCCACACGTTCAACACGCGGTACGCCAGCGTCACCAGGACCGCGGCGGCAGGGGGAACGCCGAGACTGACGAACACCAGCGCCATCGCGCCCTCCACCGCGCCGATCCCATCGGGGACCACGGCGATCACGAAGAAGACGATGCTGGCCCCGAGCCCGGCCATCACCACGTCGGGCCGCGGCTGCAGACCGAACGCCAGGAAGAGCGCCGCCAGGCTCAGGACATTGACCATGTGCAGCGCGAGGCTGCAGGCGAACGCGGCGCCCACCGCGCGCGGATGGCGCGGAGCCGCCGCGGCGGCGTCGGCAAAGTGCTCGGCGCTCCGCTGCACCCACGTCTCAGGAATGAGCGATCGTCGGCCAACCAGGCGCCCCGCGCGGTTCACGAGCGTCCGGGCGATCCGAAGGAGCCGGTCGAGCAGGCCGGGCCGGAGCGCGGCGAGCGCGAGGGCGCCGACGAGGACCCCCACGAACGCCGTGAAGATCGCGGCGCCCGCGGCGTCGTACGGCGCCAGGCGGCCGCGGGCGGCTAGCGCGACCAGGCCCGCACCCACGAACGGGAGCGATGCCATGAGGTCGATGGCCGTGACCACGATCGTCCCCGCGGCCGCCCGCGGGCCCGACTGGCCGTGGGCGGCGGCGTCGTCGATGAAGACGAGCACCGCCGTGGCCCCGGTCAACGGCACCACGGTCTTGACGAAGATGGACGCGAGCAGGACCTTCACGAGCCGCCCGGCCGCTGCCTCCACGCCCACCGCGCGGAAGCCGTAGTGGTACAGGCCGCCGTAGAACGCCAGGCAGACGGCCTGGAGACCGACCGCGACAGGGATCCAGCCCCACTGGGCACGCGACAGGTCGAGCCGCACGGCGGACGGGCCGACGAACCGGCTCGCCACGTAGACCAGGAACGCGGCGAACAGTGCCGTGACCAGCAGCTGCCCGCGCGAGGGCCAGGTCCGTGCGGGCTCGATGGCGATCTCCTGGGACACGGAGGCGCGGGCGGCCACCAGGCCGCCGTCGCCGGCCTCTGCCGTCACCGCGGCGGGTCGGCCGACGGGCCGGCGATCAGCGCGGCCAGGTAGGCGGGCAGGGGCGCGCGCTCGCCCGACGCGTCCGCGGCCGGAGCGCCGAACGTGGCGTGGACCGGGATGACCCCTGCCCACACGGGCAGCGCCAGGTCACCCGGGTCGTCGGCCGGGGGGCCCGTCCGCACTTTGGCGGAGGCCTCCCGGATGGGGATTGCCACGACCTGGGTCTGTCGCAGCTCGGGTTCGCTCGGCGGGCGGGCATCCGCCCAGCGTCCGGGCGCCAGGTGCTCGACGATGGCACGGAGCCCGTCGAGCTTCTCGCGCCGGGACCGCACCAGGCGACCCGGGCCCAGCACCACGGCCGAGCGGTAGTTGACCGAATGATGGAAGGACGAGCGCGCCATCACCCACCCGTCGACGAGCGTCGCCTCGACGCAGACCTCCGCGCCGGCGCGCAGGTGCCGCATGATCCGGCTCGCCGGGAGCCCGTGCAGGTAGAGCGTGTCCTCGACCCGGCCGTGCAGCATGGGTACCACGAACGGAGTCCCGTCGATCACGAACGCCACGTGGCACAGCGGCGCTTCGTCGAGGATCGCATGCACGAGCGCGCGGTCGTACGAGGCGCGGTCCGCGCGGCGGACCCGGGTGCGCGCGGTGGCGGGGAACGACCCGTCCGTCACGGGCGGGGCGGTCAGGCCGGCGACAGGTTCGGATCCGGGAGAGACGGGACGGCGCGGCATCCCGCGGACGGTACCAAGCCCCGCCGGATCCGGCAAGGCGGTGTACTCGTTCGGCACCTCCGTTACACCTCGACCCCCGGCGAGCGCGGGCGTGGGGCCGGGTTCCGACGTCGGCGGCGGGATGGTGCCGGCATTCGAGCCCTGGCGCCCGGCGTCGGCGGGCTGGTGCCAGCACCCGAGCCGTGTCGACGGGGGCCGGCACTCGCGCCGGGCACCTGGCGCCGGCGAGGTGCCGCCCGAGCCCGCTCGCCAGTGGTCGCGGCGCGGCATCCCGGGCAGGGGACCCGGGCGCACCCTCGCAGTCGAACCGAGAGCGCCCCCTCAGTGCCCGAGCAGCAATTCCATCCAGGCCTGGAGCGGAGTCGGCGGTGGCGCCGGCGACGGCTCGGCGCCGAGGGGCGTGATCGACGGAGGTGCCGGCGCACCGGGTTGCAGCGCGAAGACCTGTTCGTGTGGCTTCCCGTACCCGTAGGCGCGCGCTTCGAGAGCGAGAAATGCCGGGGACTGGATTACAGCGAGTTCGGCCTGCTGCTGGGCCACCTGCTGGGCCAGGGTCGCATCCTGCGCTCGCAGCGCGGCGGCCTCACCGGCCACCTGGTTCGACTGGGCGATGGCCCGGCCGAACACCAGGACCAGCCACACGACCACCGCGATGCTCGCCACCAGCGCGATGGTGCGCCGGTCCAGCCCTGCCACGCCGAGCTTCGGCTGCGCCGCCGTGGCCGCCGTTCCCGGGGCCGGTGACCCGTCAGCTGGCGACCCATGCGCCACCGTGGGCTCGGTCTGATCGGGCGCGCGCTCGTCGGTCATCGCGCCTCGCACCGTAGCTGCGCCGGGCAGTGATGTCAAGCCACGTCGCCCACGGGCGGCCAGCCCGCCGGGCCGGCAGCCGCTTCGCCCGTGGGGGGACGGCTCGCCGGGGTCGCCAGCCGCTTCGCCCATGGGAGGACAGTGACCCGCGGGCTCCATCCCCGCCGCGTCCTTCATGGCGGCTCGCGGTGTGGATCCGCGGTCCCGGTTGCCCCACGGCGCCGCACGCCATCGACGCGATTCCTGCCGACGCCGGTGCCCCTCGATGCGCGCCCGCCGCGTAGGGTTTGCGTGGCGTGCAATAGAGGGGAACCGAGCTCGACGGCAAGGGAAGGCCCGCCCGGCGGCAGGCGCCTCGGTCAGCAGCACGAGGCCCGGTGCCGCGCGGCGGGGCAATCGTCGGCGGCGCAACGCGGCCGTCGGCCGGCCAATCGTCGGCGGGAGACGACGCCCGGCCGGAGCACGGCAGGCAACCCAAGAGCGGGCACCATGACCGGGGCACGAGGCCACCGACCCAGCGGCCTCTGCGCTTGCGTCCGGCTGCTACACTGCGGTCCAGCAAAGAGAACATCCGTGCTAGTACGGGAGTCGGCATGCGGCTGTACGCACCATCGTCGGTATCGGACGTGCTCGACCGTCTGCTCGACGACCCGGTGGTCGCGC
>JAKAHX010000245.1 GCA_021814735.1 Chloroflexota bacterium
TCCAGCCGCGCCATCGAAGCGCGGATCCGCCGCGCCAGGCAGGCCGGGCGCCGGCCTTGCGAACTGGACGCCGACGCGCTGCGGGCGGCGGAGCCGGACCTCGTGCTGACCGGGGGCGAGGGCGCGACCTGCGGCATTGGCCGCCGGGCGGCGCTGGATGCGCTGGGCGAGGCCGGCAGTCGCACCGACGTGGTCGCGCTGGCGCCGTCGTCGATCGAGGGCATCCTCAACACGATCACGACGATCGGGGCCATGACCTCGGCCGAGGACGAGGCGATCGGCCTGGTCGAGCTGCTCCGGGAACGGCTGGGTAGCATCGAGGCGCTGGTTGCACGGCGCCGGTCCGAGGGGATCCCGGCGCGGCGCGTGGTGGTGCTCGAATGGCTCGTCCCGCTCTTCGCCAGCGGGCGCTGGATCCCCGAGCAGGTGCGGCGGGCAGGCGGCTGGGATGTCCTCGGGCACGAGGGGGAGCGGCCCGAGCGCACCACGTGGCGGGCGGTGCTGGAGATCGACCCGGAGCAGATCCTCCTGGCCCCGCACGGGTTCGACGCGCGACGCACCGCGGCGGAGTGGGCGCGGGTGGCGCGGCCCGCCGGGTGGCGGGATCTGCGCGCCGTCCGTCACGGCGAGGTGTTCGCGCTCGATGCCAACGCCTACTTCACGCGGCCGGGCCCTCGCGTGGTGGACGGGATTGCGACCCTCGCCGAACTCTTCGACCCGCGGGGGTTCGTGGACCAGGCACCGCCGGACGCGTGGATCCCCGTCGCCGACCCGTGAACCAGTCGCTGACCGGGACGGCGTAGGTCCAGGCGCCTGGGCGGGCGCGTCCGTGCTGCCACCCGGCGCGGAGCCCCAGGCCGTCGGACGTGCCAGGGTGGCGCCCCGCGTCGCGCCGGTATACTCCGCCGGATGTCAGCCCTGCACGAACGAACGATCGCCACCGTCGGCTCCGGCGTCATGGCCGAGGCCATCATCGCCGGCCTGCTCCGCGGACACGAGGTCGAGCCGGACCAGATCCTGGCAAGCCACCCCCGCGCGGATCGGCGCGCCCAGCTCGAGCGGGACTACGGGATCCGCGTCTGCGCGTCCAACGTGGATGCGGTTCGATCTGCCGACGTGGTGGTGCTTGGGATCAAGCCGCAGATGCTGGTCCGGGTGGGCCGGGAGCTGGCCGGCCAGCTTGCCCCGTCACAGCTCGTGCTCAGCATCATCGCGGGCGCCACCACCACCGCACTCTCCACCGTGCTCCACCACCGGGCCATCGTGCGGAGCATGCCCAACACCCCGGCGCGCCTGGGCAAGGGGATGACCGTCTGGTACGCGACGCCGGAGGTGACGGCCGAGCAGCGCGACCAGGCCTCCACGCTGCTCCGGGCACTTGGCGCCGAACTCGCCGTGGACGACGAGCGGATGGTGGCCATGGCGACCGCCGTGAGCGGCACCGGGCCCACCTACGTGTTCCTGGTGATGGAGGCGCTCATCGACGCCGCCGTTCACCTGGGCTTCCCCCGCCACATCGCGCACGACCTGGTGATCGAGACGCTCGAGGGAAGCACGCTCTTCGCCAAGTCCAGCGGCATGCACCCGGCCGAGCTCCGGAACATGGTCACCTCCCCGGGCGGGACGAGCGCGGCGGCGCTGCACGAGCTGGAGTCCGGTCGACTGCGCACCGTCCTGTCGGAGGCGGTCTGGGCGGCGTTCCGCCGGACCGAGGAACTCGGCGAGCAGCTGGAGCGCCAGGCGGCCTCGGACCGGGAGCGCTGACCCGCCCGCCGGTCGCGGGGATCCCCGGGCGAAACCGCCCGGGGCGAGGCGCCGGATGCGCCGCCGGACGCGGGGATCCCCGGGCGATACCGTCCGGGGCGAGGCGCCGGATGCGCCGCCTGACGCCGGCCCGGATCGGTCGCGCTAGCATGCCCGGCCGAGGGCGCCCGAGCGGTGCCCCACGTCGCAGGAGGTCGTTCGTGGCCACCGTCGATTCCGCCGATCCCCTCCTCGAGCCGCGTCCGGGCGGTCGGCGCATGCCCCGCCATCGCTCGTGGGCCGAGCCGTTCCGGATCAAGATGGTGGAGCCCATCCACCTGCTGAGCCGTGCCGAGCGCACGCGCGCGATGGAGGAAGCCGGGTTCAACACGTTCCTCCTGCGGAGCGAGGACGTCTTCATCGACCTGCTCACCGACTCCGGCACGTCGGCGATGTCCGACTACCAGTGGGCCGGCATGATGCTGGGCGACGAGGCCTACGCGGGCAGCCGCAACTTCTACCATCTCGAGGACGCGGTTCGCACCTACTACGGGTACCGTCACCTGGTCCCCACGCACCAGGGCCGTGGCGCGGAGCACATCCTCAGCCAGATCCTGGTCAAGGCCGGCGACCACGTCCCCGGCAACATGTACTTCACGACGACGCGGCTCCACCAGGAACTTGCCGGCGGCACGTTCCACGACGTCATCGTCGACGAGGCGCACGACCCGACATCCACACATCCCTTCAAGGGCAACGTGGACCTCGACAAGCTCCGGCGCCTGGTCGACGAGGTGGGCGCGGAGCGTATCCCCTACGTCTCGGTCGCCGCCACCGTCAACATGGCGGGCGGCCAGCCGATCTCCATGGAGAACATGCGCGCGGTGAGCGAGTACTGCCGCTCGAAGGGGATCCGGGTGATCCTCGACGCGACGCGCGCCGTCGAGAATGCGTACTTCATCAAGGTGCGCGAGCCCGGCTTCTCGGAGCGGTCGGTCGCCGAGATCCTGCTCCAGTTCTGCTCGCTGACCGACGGCTGCACGATGAGCGGCAAGAAGGACGCCCTCGTCAATATCGGCGGCTGGCTGGCCATGAACGACGACGACCTGTTCGACGAGGCCCGGAACATGGTCGTGGTCTACGAGGGCCTGCACACCTACGGCGGCATGGCCGGCCGCGACATGGAGGCGATGGCGCGCGGGATCGAGGAATCGGTCCAGGAGGACCACATCCGGGCGCGCATCGGCCAGGTGGAGTACCTCGGGAAGCACCTCATCGACGAGGGAGTGCCGATCGTGCTGCCCATCGGCGGGCACGCCATCTTCCTCGACGCGAGGCGCTTCTATCCGCAGATCCCCCAGGACGAGTTCCCGGCGCAGACGCTCGCCGCCGAGCTGTACGTGGACTCCGGCGTGCGCGCCATGGAGCGGGGGATCGTGTCCGCCGGGCGGAACCCGAAGACCGGCGACCACAACTACCCCAAGCTCGAGCTGGTGCGGCTCACCCTGCCGCGTCGCGTCTACACGCAGGCGCACATGGACGTCACCTGGGAGTCGGTGGCCGAGCTGTACGAGAAGCGCGACCAGGTCCGCGGCCTCCGCATGGTCTACGAGCCGAAGTACCTGCGCTTCTTCCAGGCCCGCTTCGAGCGGCTCTGACCTGCGCTCGGAGGCTGACGCCGACCGGCCGGCCGCGTAGCATGGCGCCATGCGCACGGCTGGAGCGGTGTTCGGCGCGCTCATCCTCGTCATCGGCGTCCTGGCGCTGCTGGGCACCCTGGGCGGCGGACTCGGCCTGGTCGACACGTTCAACTGGCTCTGGCCGCTGCTGATCGTCGGCCTCGGCCTCTGGTTGATCCTGGCGGCCAGCAGCCGGCGTCGTGCCGGGCCCCCGGCGGGATGGCCGGCGCCCCCTCCGGGATGGCCGGGGTCTCCGGCGGGCTGGCCGGCGCCGCCGGCCAGCGGCGTCACCGAGGCTGGGTCGGCCGGTGCTGCGCCCGGTCCTCTCGCGGGCTCCCCTGACGTGGCGACGGCCCCGGCCGCTTCGGTGCCCGGCAGCGGGGCCGCCGGCGGGTCGGCGCCCGGCCCGACCGCCTGGAACGCGCCCGGCCCGACGGCCTGGAGCGCGCCCGGCCCGACGGCCTGGA
>JAKAHX010000246.1 GCA_021814735.1 Chloroflexota bacterium
TTTTCCTGAGCCTCGCCTCGGGTGGCTCCACCCAGACCGACACGCTCGTCGCCGGGGGCATCGTGGTGGTCTGGGTCGCCGTCGGGGCTGGCTGGCTCGTGGCGAACTCGCGCGTCAGCCGGCGCTCACTGCTCGTGCCCAGGGTGGCCAACGAGCGCGCACAGCCCTGAGCGGGTCCGGGGCGCCGGGCGATGCGGCGCAACAGCGCGCCTGGGCGACGCGGGGCAGCCGGGCGGCGGACCGGGGCACGAGGCAGCGGATGAGCCCGCCACCGGCCGAGCCCGGGAACGAGCCCGTGAAACGGCCCATGCCGGTGCCTCCACGGGCGCCGGAGACGCCGGATGGCCTGCGCATCGAGATCGCAGGGCTGTCGGTCACCGGGCCGGTGCGGAGCCGCAACGAGGATCACCTGGGGTGGATCGCCCCGGGTTACCGGGCCTGGGTCTCGGCCCCGCAGGGCGACGACCGCATCCCGCCAACCGAGCTGGGCGGGCCGCTCGTGGCAGTCGTGGTGGCCGACGGTCTCGGCGGCCATGCGGACGGCCACCTGGCGAGCCGCTTCGCGGTCACCACCCTGCTCGACCGGCTGGCGGACCCGGAGGCGCTTCGGCGGCTTCCAGACGCGCTGCGGGATGCATACCTGGAGGTGAACGCGCGGCTGCTCGCGGCGGAGGCAGGACAGGGACCGGGCGGCGGTCCCTCACCGCCCGGCGACGACTGGCCAGGGGCGGGCGAACGGTCCCGGTTGCCCGCGGACGGACCGCGGCGGCCGGGGGCCCAGACCACCATGACGGCGCTCGCCGTCACCGGCGACAAGGCCTGGGTGGCGCACGTGGGCGACTGCCGCGTCTACCGGTTGCGGGACCAGATCCTGGAACTCGTGACCACCGACCACTCGCAGGTCACGGAGCTCCTCCGCATGCACCTCATCCGGGCCGAGCAGGCGGCCGCGCACCCTGGTCGGCACCTCCTCACGCGGTCGCTGGGCGGCGACGTCGCGCTCCGCGTCGACGTGCGCTCAGGTGAGCTGCGAGCGGGCGATGCCTATCTGCTCTGCTCGGACGGCGCGTGGAGCAACGTCTCGGCCGCCGAGATCATCGCGGCGCTGGAGGGTGACCTGGACGAGGGGGCCGGCCGGCTCGTCGAGCGGTCGATCGCGCGCGGTGGTGACGATAATGCGAGCGTGATCGCGCTGCGCGTGCTGCGGGCTGGCGAGTCGGCGCCGGCCGATTCGACGGGTGGCCGCCGCGGGCTCCTGCGGCGTGCCCTGGGCGCGTGAACGCCTCGCAGCTGCAGCCCGGCGAGACGCTCGATCGCTTCAGGATCGTCCGGGCCATCGGTCACGGGGCGTTCAGCGACGTGTACCTGGCCGACGATCCCGACGGCCGGCAGGTGGTGCTGAAATGCCCCCACGAGGCGCTGCTGGGCGACGTCTCGGCGTTCGACCGCTTCCGGCGCGAGATCGAGATCGTCCGTCGGCTGGATCACCCCGGGATCCAGCGCTCGTACGACGCAGGCGAGGATCGGAGTCGCCCGTACGTGGTGATGGAGTACGTCGAGGGGGAGACGCTGCGCGCCCGGCTCCGCCGGCTGGGTCGACTGCCCATTGCCGAGGCAGTGGATCTCGCCGAGCAGCTCGCGGATGCCATGGCCTCCGCCCACGCGCAGGGGATCTGCCATCGCGACCTCAAGCCGGAGAACGTCCTGGTGACGCCGGACGGCCGCGCCGTGGTGACCGACTTCGGGATCGCCCTGATGACGGGAGCCCGGCGGCTCACCTGGCGATGGCTCACCTCGACGGTCGGGACGCCCGACTACATGGCCCCCGAGCAGGTCCAGGGGAAGCGGGGCGACGCGCGCACGGACGTCTATGCGCTGGGGGTGATGCTGTTCGAGATGCTGGCGGGCCGCGTGCCGTGGGAGGGTGACAACCCGCTCGCGGTGATGAGCCAGCACGTCAACGCGTCGGTGCCATCGCTGCGCGAGGTCGATCCGGCGATTCCACCGCCGCTCGAGGCCATCGTGCGCAAGTGCCTGCGCAAGGATCCCGACGAGCGGTACGCCGACGCCCGGGCGCTGCTTCGCGACCTGCTCTCGTGGCAGGAGCTCGACCTGTCGTCCTTCGTGTTCGGTGACGAGGCGATGCCGCACCCGGAGTCGCGCCGGGGCCTTTGGCTGCTGGTGGCGGGGATCAGCGTGGGCTTCCTCGCCGCCTGCGCGATCTTCGTGATCGGGGTCTACCTGCTGCAGCACGCGCACTGACGCGGGAGAACGCGCCGGGCCTGCTCGGCCCGGCGGGCCGGAACCCTGCCTACCGGAGACCGGCGAACAGGTCGTCCTCGGGGATCCTCACCGGCGCAACGCGCGACTCCCGGAGCGTGAACTCCTCGTCCGGCGCGATCCGAAGCCAGTCTTCCAGGCTGAGCGCCAGGAACGGGTTGTCGCTCGAGATCTGGGTGACGTGCTCCCGCAGGGCCGCCTGCTTTGCGGCCAGGAACTCGCGCACGTCGATGCGCGTCGTCTTTGGACCGATCGCCGCCGCCATGCGGGCCATCCACGCCTCCCGCTCGCGCCGCTGCTCGTCGGTCTCGTCGGGCTGCCCGGTCCACCAGGGACGGATGCCGCGCTCTTCGAGGACGCGGGTCAGCTCCTCGCGGCCCTCGATGTCGAGCACCGTCTCGTACAGTTTGAGGGGCTGCCACGGCCGAAGCCCCTCGGGACCGTCCAGCTGTTCGGGATACCACGAGGGATCGCCGGCGCGCTCGAAGGCGCCCTTCGCCAGCAGGGCTGCGCGGATGTGGTCAGGGTGGCCGTACCCGCCGAAGTCGTTGTACCCGACGATGACATGCGGTCGATCCTGTCGCACGATGCGCACCAGCCGCCCGATCGCCTCGTCCAGGTCGGCCTGCCAGAGGGCGCGCGGGTCGTCGTTGTCCGGCGTCCCCATCATCCCCGAGTCCCGGTAGCCCAGCCAGTGGTGCTCGACGGGGCCGAGGTGCGTCATTGCGCGGGCGAGCTCCTCCTGCCGGATCTCGCCCAGGCGCGCGTGGTTCTCCGGGGTGTCGAGTTCGGGGACCACGATCTCGCCGACCTCGCCGTAGGTGCAGGTCACGAAGACGACGCGGTCTCCCGCGGCCGCGTACTTCGCCATGCTGCCGCCGGTGGTGATCGTCTCGTCGTCAGGGTGGGCATGGACGGTCATCAGCGTGAGGCGCTCGCTCATGGCGCGCATGGTAGCCGGGATGGCGGGTTTGCCCGTTCGCTGCCCCGCGATCGGCGGTGGAACGCGGGGGCGGCGGAGCCGGCCGGGCCGGCGCGGCGCGGAGACGACGCAGCGGCCCGGGCCGGTGGAGCGCCGGGCGGCGCAGCACGGGACATTCGCGACTGTGAGCGGGCGTCCGGGACGGGCGTCGCGGGCTGTCCGTCCCGGACCGTTTGCGGCCGTCGGCGGCCGGCCGGGGGCGCCGTGCCCCAGCATGTCCCTGGCGCCCTGGCCCGCGCGTCCACGTCGACGCGGAACAGGGCGACCACGCTGAACCCGGGCCTGGGTGCCTGGCCTGCGTGCACGGCCGGCACGCATCCGCCCGTGGCCGTGCCTGACGGCCGACACGCAGGTGCAAGCTGGGCACGCATCCGCCCGTGGACGTGGCTGCCGGCGGTCAGGCCCCGGGAGCGGGTAGCATCCTGACCCACGTGAACAGGCGGGAGGAGACCGTGGCCACGCACGCGCGGCGGGTACCGGGCAGCAACGCCGCTGCTGCCGGGGTAGCGGATGCCGACGGCACGCCCGGGCCGTCCTCGACAGCAGGGCACGCAGGGCCCCCAGCTCACCACGGCCCGCTCGCCGGGCTCCGCGTCTGT
>JAKAHX010000247.1 GCA_021814735.1 Chloroflexota bacterium
GTCCGACCAGCCGCGAGCACGTTGCCGCTTGCACGCAGGTCGGGCAGTGCGGCCTCGTAGGCGTCGGACGCCGCGGCCAGCTCCCCCTGGCGCCACAGCGCGACACCCAGCAGGGAGAGCGCCGTCCCCCGCAGGTTGGCCAGGGCGGGCGCGGGAAGCGCGTCCGGGACGAGCTGTACGGCCAGCCTGGCCTGCGCGACAGCCTCCGCGGCGTCGCCCTGGAGCCCGGCGAGCTGGGAGCGCAGCATCGCGAGCTGGACCGGGATCCCGACCGCCAGATCGGGCGCCTCCGTGCCTGCCGCCAGCGCACGCGCGGCATCGTCGAGACGCCCGGCCACGCCGCTGGTCTCCGCGGCGAGCAGCTGGCACCAGGCGTACGAGGCACTGAGCTGTGCATGGGAGCGGACGACGTCCGTCGGCAGCGCGTCGAGCCATCGGCGTACCGTCGCGATCTCGCCGGCGTTGAGGCGGCTGCCCGACGCGATCGCCACCAGGCGGGCCGTTCGGTCGAGATCGCCCGAGGCGAGAGCATGGCCGATCGCGGAGTCGTCGTCGCCCTGCGCCTCGAACCAGGTCGACGCGCGCGCGTGCAGCGCAGCGACGGCACCTGGATCGGCGGCGCGCAGACGGGCGCGCAGGACGTCGGCTAAGAGCTGGTGATATCGGTACCAGCGGCGCTCGTCGTCGAGCGGGACGATAAGCAGGTTCGCGCGTTCGAGCGCCTCCAGGCGTTCCTGCCCGCCCGGCTCGCCCGTGACCGCCTCGCACAGCGGCCCTGAGAGACGCTCCAGGATCGACGTCCGGAGGAGGAAACGCTGCGTGTCCCCGGAGACGCTTGCCAGCACCTCCTCGGTCACGTAGTCGAGCACGAACCGATGGGTGGCGGCAAACGTCCGGATGCCCTCGGTGACGTCGTGGCGTGCGGCCAGGGCCAGGCCCGCGAGTTGGAGGACCGCCGGCCAGCCCTCCGTCCGGGCGAGCAGCACGCGCAGGTCCTCATCCGACAACGCGAGTCCGATCCGCTCCGCGAAGAAGTCCCGGGCCTCGTCGATGGTGAAGCGCAGGGCGTCCGCGCGGACCTCGAGCAGTTCGCCGCGGGCGCGCAGCCGGGCCAGCGGCAGGGCCGGGTCGGCCCGCGTCGCGATCACCACGTGGACGGCCCCGGGGAGCCGGTCGAGCATGAGGCCGACGGCGCGCTGGACGTCACGGGACGTGACCAGGTGATAGTCGTCGAGGGCGATGACCGACGGCTCGCGCTGCGCCGCCAGGACGGAGGGCACTTCGACGATGGCGCCGAGGGGGTCGACCACCGCAGGCTGGAACCGGGCATCGCTCCCGGCAGATCCCGCCAGGGCCAGGACGCCCGCGGACAGGGAACGCAGGAAGCGCATGGGGTCGTTGTCGCGCTCGTCCAGCGTGATCCACGCGGCTCGCACGCCGGACGTCACCAGCCAGTCGGCGAGCGCGGTCGTCTTGCCGAAGCCCGGAGGCGCGGAGAGCAGGGTGAGCCGAGCGTCCAGCGTGCCCGCCAGAAGCCGGCTGACACGCGGCCGACGGACCGGTGGGCGTGCTGGCCGCGGGATGGCGGACATCGCGGCACGAGGGGGCGTGGTCACGTCGCGGTCGATGCTGGTGGCGGTGCTCGCCATGACGCCTGCCAGATACCGCGACTGGACCGCGGCCCGCAAGGGGAATCCGGCCTTGCCTGCATCACATGGCCTGGCCGCACCGGGTGTCCGGCGCCCCGCCGCGGAGCGACGACCGGACGTCGGCGGCCCGCCACGCCGGGTCGCGCGCTCGGGCCGCAGGCGCCCGCGCCCTGCTCAGTCTGGCGGCGACCCCCGGCGCTGTCGCAGCCAGTCGACGAAGCGCACCCTGCCGGGGGTGACCGCGCCGCGGGCCGTGGTGTCTCCCGAGCGGTAGCCCTCAAGCACCGCTGGCACCCACCCGTCCGGCGCCCACGCCGCATCCGCCGGCGCTGCGGGCGCATCGCGGGTTTCCGGGGTGCCGCGCGCGCCTGGGCCGGTCCCCGGCCCGGACCCTAGTCCGGCGCGCGGTCCGGCCCTCGGCCCGGCGCCTGGCCCGGCCGGTCCCTGGAGGAGGACGTCGAGGGGGACTGGGATCAGCGTCGCGGGCCGGTCGGAATCGGCCAGCCAGGCCGCGGCGATCTCGCCGAGCGTCAACACCTCGGGGCCGGCGATCTCAGGCGCATCGCCGAGGGGCGGGCCGAGGGCAATGTCGACGAGCCGTTCCGCGACCTCGCGCTCGTCGACTGGCTGGAAACGCAGGTCCGTGATGATCGGAGCGGGGACCGGCAGCGACGCCGGCGTCGCCACCAGGCGCTCCACGAACGAGTGGAACTGCGCGACCCGGACGATCGACCACGGCGCCCGCGAGGCGCGGGTGAGCGCCTCGATGCGCATCTTCGACGCGTAGAAGGGGAGCGGGACCCGGTCGCAGCCGATGATCGAGATCACCACGACGTGCCGCACCGCGGCCTGTCCGGCCGCCTCGAGCAGGCGACGCGTGCCCACGACGTCCGCCTCGCCGGCGCCCTTCTCGCTTGCCAGGTGGATGACCGCGTCGATGCCCTCGAGTGCCGCCTCGAGTGGGTCCGAGGCAAGGTCGGCCGTGACCCACTCGAGATCCGGGGGAGTGTCTGCCGCGCGCCCGCGCCGACTCAGCACGCGCGCGGCCACGCCGGGCTGCTCCGCCAGCACGGCCACCACATGCCGGCCGAGGGTGCCGGTCCCCCCGGTCACGAGGACGATTCGGGGCGCGGCAGACGTGCCGGTCACGCTCGCGGTGCGGGGGGCGCCAGCAGCGCGCTCGGTGGACACGGACGGATCATGCCACGTGACCGGCGAGGAACCACCATACCGGTCGTCGTAGGCCGACGAGGTTGTCTCGGCCTCGTCGAGCCGATCCAGGGAGGTCGCGCTGGACGCAGAGCGAACGGGTCCAGCGATCCCTCGGCGGGCCGGACCGGCAGTCCCACCCGTCACGGCAGGCGGAACGCGAGCCGGCCCGTCGGACAGGCCTTCCCTTCCGCCCGCACGGCCCGCGCACGCCGGAGGCTGGCAGGCCCTGCCCTGCGTCAGACCTGGGGGGCGGAGCCCGTCTCGCTTGTCCCGCCCGAGAGGTCGGCCAGGTCGGCCTCGACCGCGCGGATCTCGTCGCGAAGCGAGGCAAGATATGCCTCGAGCTCGGCCGCGGCCTCCTCGCGCGACATCGCCGGATAGCGAGCCGTGAAGGGGCGCCTGGCGCGGTAGCCGCGCCCACGGCCGTAACCCGGCTCCGCTCCATAGCGCGCGCCGAGCGGATGTCGGGGGCCGTACCCGTACTCATACCCATAGTCATAGCCAGGGCCGCAGTCGTGGGCCGGATCCCACCAGCCAGGACCCCAGCAGCCGTGTCCATATCCGTGTCCGTGGTAGCAGCCCATCGCTAGGCCTCCCTGTCTTGCGCCGCCCGTCCGGCGACGCCCGATCGCGCGTCCTCGTATGCGGCGAGGAACACGTCCACCAGCCGTGCCCGTTCGCGCATCACCTGCGCCCATTCGTCCAGCCTTGCGTCACCGGCTGCCGTGAGCGCGTACTCCCGCCGGCGGGCCCCTGTCTCCGGGTTGCGCCAGGCGGAGCGCACGAAACCCGCCAGCTCGAGCTCCCGCAGCGTGCGGTACAGCTCGCCCACGTCGACGGTCCCCTGGGCCACGCCGAGCGCGTTCAGTCGCACCGCGAGCGCGTATCCATGGGTGGTGCCCGTGCCGATCAGGACGAGCACGAAGGGCTCCAGCCAGCGGTGCCGGGCTCCCCCGGGCTGCCAGCCGTGGCCATGGTGCATGCCGTGCGGGTGGTGCT
>JAKAHX010000248.1 GCA_021814735.1 Chloroflexota bacterium
GGACCCTGTCGGCGCTGGAGCGGCGATACGACCCGCTTGGCTACCACGTGGGGAGCGTCTGGCCGCACGACAACGCGATGATCGCGGCCGGGTTTCGCCGCTATGGCCAGGACCAACCGGCCCTGCGCGTCTTCGAGGCACTCGTCGGGGCCGCCGATCACGTCCCGCTCCACCGCCTGCCGGAGCTGTACGGCGGGCAGGCACGGGGCGCCGGCGGGCCCGTTCCCTACCCGGTGGCGTGCCAGCCCCAGGCGTGGGCCGCCGGAAGCATCCCGTACCTGCTGCTGACGCTCCTGGGGCTCCAGGGGGAGGGGTTCGAGCAACGGCTCCGGGTGATCCGGCCGGTGCTCCCGCCGTCGGTGCGCCTGGTCGAGGTCGGGGGGCTCGCGGTGGGCGGGGGCCGGGTCGACCTGCGGTTCGAGCGACGGGCCGCCTCGAGCCGGGCCGACGTCATCGTGACCGGCCGTCGGGGGGACGTCGAGGTGCTGGTCGAGGCTGGCCCCGACTGGCCGGACGACCAGACGTCCGACGGCTGACCGCGCGACCGTCCCCCCTTCCGCGGTCGCGTGCCTGATACGCTGGCACCCACACGAGGAGGCACGGAGACGATGGACGCGCTGGCCAAGGGGCCCGCGTCGCCGGTGGTGGCGGCCGGCGGCGGGGCGGGAGGGTGATCGGGGAGCGGCACACGCCGGTGGACTCGAGGACGGGGCGCCTGTCTGACCGGGAGATCCCCTGATGGACGCCTGGCTCGCGGGCGCCATCTTCGTCGCGGTGTACGTCCTCATCGCGAGCGAGCGGGTCGATCGAACGCTGGTGGCGCTGTTCGGCGGCCTGGCGGTCGTGGTGCTCGGCATCATCGACCAGCACGAGGCGTTCGCCGCCATCGACCTCAACGTGATCTTCCTGCTGGCGGGCATGATGGTCATGGCGGGGACGCTCGGCCGGACCGGGTTCTTCGAGTGGCTGGCGATCCGGGCGGCCAAGCTGTCGCGGGGCGATCCTTTCCGGCTGCTGGTGGTCTTCGCCGTGATCACCGCCGGGCTGTCCGCCGTGCTGGACAACGTCACCACCGTGGTGCTCATCACCCCGGTGGTGCTCTCCGTCTCCCGGCGACTCGGCATTCCGCCCGGCCCGTACCTCGTCAGCGAGATCCTGGCGTCCAACATCGGGGGGACGGCTACGCTCATCGGGGATCCGCCGAACATCCTGATCGGCTCGGCCGCACGCCTCGATTTCACCTCGTTCCTGGTCAACCTGGCGCCCGTGACGCTCCTGGTGCTGGTGGCCGTCATCGCCACGCTGCGCTGGCTGTTCCGCGGCGAGCTCCGCGTGCCGGACGAGCAACGGGAGGCGCTCCTCGAGCTCCGCGAGGGCGAGGCGATCCGCGACCGGCGGCTGCTCGCCATCTCGCTGACCGTGATCGCCGCGACGTTGGTCGGGTTCCTGTTCCACGCGGCACTCGGGCTGGAGGCCGCCACGATCGCGCTGCTCGGTGCGACGGTCCTGCTGCTGGTGGCCCGCATCGACCCGCACGAGGCGCTCCGCCAGGTCGAGTGGTCCACGCTCTTCTTCTTCGTCGGACTCTTCATGCTGATCGCCGCGGTGGTGCGCGTCGGGATCGTGGGCGGCATCGCCGACGTCCTGGCGCGTGCGACCGAGGGACAGGCGACGGTGGCGGCGATCGCCCTGCTCTGGTTCTCGGCCATCGCGTCCGCGGTGGTGGACAACATCCCCTACGTGGCCACGGCGATCCCGATCGTCCAGCGGCTCACCTCTGACGGGCTTCCGGCCGGGCCGCTCTGGTGGGCGCTGGCCCTGGGGGCCTGCCTCGGGGGCAACCTGACGATCGTGGGAGCGTCGGCCAACGTGGTCGTGGCCGGCATGGCGTCCCGTGCGGGACACCCGATCCGGTTCACGCAGTTCCTCCGGTACGGCGCGATCGTCGTCGGGGAGTCGGTGGCGATCTCCACCGTCTACCTGTGGGCGCGCTACCTGGCGTGACCCCGGGCGCGCGGGCACGGCGGCGGCCCGTCACGCACGTCCCCGCGGACCGTCCCGCTGACCAGCAGGGCCACGCGGCGGACGGGCATACTGGTCGCACGGACCGGCGATCCGTGCGAGCCAGCCGATGCGAGGCAACGACGTAGTGAACCAGGAACCACGCACCCCGCCCACCGTCGCCTGGGTCGACGGCGCGATCGAGATCATCGACCAGACCAGGCTGCCCGCCGCGCTCGAGGTCGTCCGGCTCTCCACGGTGGAGGCGACGATCGACGCGATCCGCCGGCTGGCCGTGCGCGGCGCGCCCGCGATCGGCGGCTGCGGGGCGCTGGCGATGGTGGTCGGAATCGACCAGGCCCGGCCCTCGACGGCGGAAGCCGCCCGCGCCGAGCTCGATGCCCTCGTCGAGCGGATCGGCGCGGCGCGGCCCACCGCCGTCAACCTCTCCTGGGCGGTGCGGCGCGTGCGGGATGCGGCTGCCGTGGAGACCACGCCCGAGGCGATCCGCGAGCGCGCGCTCCAGGAGGCGGAGCGCATCGTCGGCGAGGACCGCGAGGCATGCCGGCTCATCGGCGAGCACGGCCGGGCCGAGCTGGCGGCGGCGGGCTCGATCCTCACCCACTGCAACGCCGGCCGCCTGGCCACGCTGGGCTGGGGGACGGCACTCGGGGTGGTGTACGCCAAGGCCGCGGCCGGCGAGCCCGTGCGCGTCTATGCGTGCGAGGCCCGCCCGCTCCTGCAGGGGGCCCGCCTGACGACCTGGGAACTGATGCAGGCCGGCATCGACGTGACGCTCATCGTGGACAGCGCGGCCGCGTCGCTGCTGCACACGGGGCGCGTGGACGCGGTGGTGGTGGGTGCCGACCGCATCGCGGCGAACGGCGACACGGCCAACAAGGTGGGCACGTTTGCGCTCGCGCTGGCCGCCCGTCACGCCGGGGTGCCGTTCTACGTGGCCGCTCCCACTTCGACGTTCGACCCGGCGACGCCCTCGGGCAGCGCCATCGTGATCGAGGAGCGGCCCGCCGACGAGGTGCGGACCTGGCGGGGCGGCGCCTCGGCGCCGGCGGACGTCCCGGCCTGGAACCCCGCCTTCGACGTGACCCCGCACGACCTGATCACGGGCTTCATCACCGAGCTCGGGGTCCTGCATCCGCCGTTCCCGCCGTTCGGCGGCCCGCTGCCCGGCAGGACGACATCCGGCACGCTGCCCGACGCCCCGCTGCCCGACGCCCCGCTGCCCGACGCCCCGCTGCCCGGCAGGACGACATCCGGCACGCTGCCCGACGCCCCGGTCGTCCCAGGGAAGACCCCGGAGCCATGAGCGGCAGCGCGACCTGGCAGGCGGCCCGGGAGCACGTGCTCCTCTTCTCGCGGCGACTGCTGGCCGAGCGACTCGTCTACTTCACCGCCGGCAACATCAGCATGCGCATCCCGGACGATCCGGACCTGGTGGCGGTCACGCCCGCAAGCACGCCATACGACACGATGCGGCCGGAGGACGTGGTGATCGTCCGGACGGACGGCCGCGTGGTGGACGGCGCGCTGCGCCCCACCAGCGAGCTGCCGCTGCACACCCTTACCTACGTGCGTCGGCCGGACGTGGGCGGGATCGTCCACACGCACAGCGCGGCCGCGATGGCGGTGGCCGCCATGGGGATCGGCATCCCGCCCATCCTCCACGGCCTGGTGTCCGCCTGCGGCGGCGGAATCGTGACCGCGCCGTATGCCAGGGGAGGGACCGCCGAGCTCGCCGAGCTGACCGCGGAGGCCCTGCGCGACCGGAGCGCGTGCCTGCTGCGGAACCACGGCGTGCTCGCGATCGGCCCCACCGTGGACCATGCCTACAAC
>JAKAHX010000249.1 GCA_021814735.1 Chloroflexota bacterium
TGTTCCGCCTCCCGGAGGTCCATCTCTCGTGCGGCCTGGGGATCCTCGATCCGACCTGTGGCACCGTGCAACCCGATCCCGTCGCGATGAGCCTCATCCTGACCAGCCCCGCCTACCTGCTCGCGCTTCCCGCCCTGCGGGCGATCCGCCGTGACCGGCTGGTGGCCGGGGCCGCGCTCGCGGTCCTCCTCGTGGCGCTCGCGGACCTGGCGCACTTCAGCCAGGGATGGGTGCAGTTCGGTTGGCGCTTCAGCAACGACTTCGCGCCGTTCGCGCTCGTGCTGGTGACCCTGGCCATGGCTCGCCGCGGGCTGGACAGGACCGTCCTGGTCCTCCTCGGGCTCTCTGTGCTGATCAACCTCTGGGGGGTGTACTGGGGCGTGGTGCTCGGATGGTGAGTGCGACCCGGATCCGCCGCGCGGCGGCGTCGCCGGCCGTGATCCGCGCAGCGGTGGCGGTGCTGACCTTCGTGGTGGCGCTCGTCCTGTACGTGCCCACGCTCATGCCGGGCGTCGGGTTCTGGGACACGGCGGAGTTCCAAACTGTGGGACCCGTGCTGGGGATCGCACACCCGACCGGGTTCCCCTCGTACGTCCTGCTGACCTGGGCGGCCAGCATCCTGCTCTCGCCCTTCGGGGACACCGCCTATCGCATCAACCTGCTGTCGGCGATCCTCGTGGCCGGTGGTGCCGCGTTCGTGGCCGCCACCGTCCATCGCCTGGCCCGGCGTGCCGTCCCCCCCGTGGCGGCCGGCCTGCTGCTGGCGGTGGCGCCCATCACCTGGTGGACGGCGGAACGGGCCGACCCGCACGCCTTCCACCTGTTCCTGGCAGCCCTGCTCCTCTACCTGCTCGTGGCGTGGGCGCAGCGGGTGCGCGAGGTGGGCGCGGCTGCGGACGAGCCGGGCGACCGGACGGCTGACCGACTCCTCCTCGCGGCCTCGGCCGTCTTCGCCGTCGCGCTCGGGAACCACGCCCTCACCGTCCTGCTCGCTCCCGGCATCCTGGTGCTCCTCCTGGCCGTGCAACCGGGGCTCTTCACGAGGCGGCTCCGGCTGGTGGCGGCGTGCGCAGGCCTCATCGTCGGCCTGACGGTGGTCCTCTACGCGTACATCCCCATCCGGGCCTCCATGCACCCACCGCTCGACTACGCGCACCCGGACACGCCCGCCCGCTTCGCCTACCTGGTCCTGGGGCTGCAGTTCCGTGGCCTGCTCCAGGACCCGCTGACGGGCGGCCTGGCCCCCGTGGCCAACTTCTTCGCCACCAGCCTCAGCATGGCGGTGGTGGTGCTCGGGCTCGCTGGGTTTGCCGCCACGCTGGCATGGGCGCGGAGCGGGAGTGTCGGGCGGCCCGTGGCCCTCATGACGGCGACCTGGTTCGTCATCGTCACCGTCTTCGCCCGCGCCTACAACGACGGGTCGCCCGACCGCTATTACCTGGTTCCCATTGCGCTCCTCGCGCTGTGGGCCGGCGTGGCCGCCTCGCTGGCCTGGGACGCTGCCGCGTGGGCCCTGGGCCGCGCGGCGGCCTGGCGGCCAGACGGACGCCGACGCATGTCCGCGGGCGTGGCGCCGCGGCTGCTGCGGGTCGCGGCGATGCTGCTGGCGGCCGTCGTCGTCCTCTCGCTCCCCGTGCAGCGCGCCCTGTCGGAGCAACAGGCGCAGGACGGCGCGACGGGCAACCAGGCAGCCCAGTGGCTGGACGCGGCGTACGCCATCCTCCCGCATGACGCAGTGGTGATCTCCTGGTGGAGCTACTCCACCACGCTCTGGTATGGACGCTGGATCGAGGGGCGCCGTCCCGACGTGGAGATCGTGGACGACCGGACGCTGCTGGACGACGGCTGGAACACCGTGCAGAACGCGGTGCGCTACTTCGAGGCCGAGGGCCGGCCGATCTTCCTGATCCGGCAGCTCCAGGACATCCCCGCGCTGGAGTCCCAGTACCATCTCGTGCAGCACGACACCATTCCCGGCTACAGCCCGCTGTGGGAGATCGTCCGATGACCGCGGCCCGTGCGCGCATCCCGGCCTTCTCCTACTTCTTCCCCGCCCACGACGAGGAGGACAACCTCGAGGCGCTCGTCGTGGAGGCCCTGGAGGCGCTCCCCGCCCTCGCCGAGCGCTACGAGATCATCGCGGTCGACGACGGCAGCACCGATGGCACGCCCGCCCTGGCCGACCGCCTGGCCGCCGAGCACCCCGATCTCGTGCGGGTCGTCCACCACCGCACCAACCTGGGATACGGGGCTGCTCTGCGCAGCGGCTTCGCGGCCGCGCGTTACCCGGTGATCGGGTTCACCGACGGCGATCGCCAGTTCCGGGTGGCAGACCTTGGGCGCCTCCTCGCCGTCCTCGACCGGCCGGGTGGCCCGGACGCCGTGGTGGGCTACCGCATGCGGCGCGCGGACCCGGCCGTGCGGCTCGTGTACGCCCGTCTCTACCGGCTCGCGCTGCGGACCTTCTTCGGGCTGGGGGTGCGGGACGTCGACTGCGCGTGCAAGGTCTTCCGGCGCGAAGCCCTCGCCGGTGTGCGCCTGGAGTCGGGGGGCGCCTTCCTCTCCGCGGAGCTGCTCATCAAGGTCAGCGCCCGCGGTGCGCGGCTGGAGGAGATCGGCGTCCCCCACTACCCCCGCACGGCCGGGCGGGCCACCGGCGCGAAGGTCCGGGTGATCCTGCGCGCGGTGCGCGACTTCTGGCTGCTGCGGCTGCGCCTCTGGGCCAACCGCCGTGCCGCCCTCGCGCGCGGCGTGCCGGTGCTAGGTACCGCCGCCGGGGACTGAGGTGGGCCGGGCGGTCGGGGGAGACCCCGACCCGCGGCGGCGCGGATGATGCCGCCGTCCGCCCGGCGGATCAGCCGATGGATCCTGTCAGCCGGACGACAGGCCACGTCCGGGTGACACGCCACGCCCTGGTGGCAGGCCACGCCGGGGAGCACGCCGGCCGGCAGGCTACGCGCCGGGAGGCCCCTCGGGCCCACCGCCCGGCGGATCGCCCAGGTCCACGTCAAGCGAGTTCACGAAGTCCCGGAAGACCGCCAGGCGATCGCCGCCCTCCTCGGTGGCATCGGGCTCCGGCTCGACTCCCGCGCGGTCGAGCACGGCCTGCGTCGCGTAGATCGAGACCCCGCCCCGGATCGCCAGCGCGATCGCGTCGCTGGGCCGTGCATCCACGTCCAGCGTGCGCCCGTCGAGCTCCAGGTACATCCGGGCGCGGAACGTCTCGTCCGCCAGGTCGGAGACCACCACCTGGCGCAGCGTCGCACCCAGGCGCTCGAGCGTCGCGACGAACAGGTCGTGGGTGAGGGGGCGCTCCGGCTTGAGGTCCTGGAGCTTCATGGCGATCGCGTTGGCCTCCCACGGACCCACCCAGATCGGGAGGTACCGGTCGCGGCCCAGCTCCTTGAGGATCACCACGTGCTGGCTCGAGAGCATGTGCACCCGCACACTCTCGACGACCATCTCGCAGAGTCCGTCCGACTCCATGTCGGCGATTCTACTCGCGGGCGCTGTCACGCCCGGGCGACGTGGCCGACAGCCGGGCATCTCGTGGGCGCCGACCCCACCGGCCCCCGGACGGCCGGGCACCAAGCGCGGACCCTACCGGCCCCCCCCGGACGGTCGAGCCGGGGTCAGGGCCTCCTGCTCGGTGCCGGGGTGCGGCGCGTGGGCCGGGCGGTGGCGCGGGGTGTCGCGGTCGGCGAGGGCGAGGGCGACGCGGCCGCGCCGGTCGGCGCCGCCACCAGCGGCGTGACCAGGAGCCGGTCCGCGGTGTCCCAGACGATGGACGGCGGCTTGCCACCACCGGGATCGAGCAGGAACATCCCGCGCAC
>JAKAHX010000250.1 GCA_021814735.1 Chloroflexota bacterium
GGTACGCACGATCGATGTCGAGAGGCTGCCCGCCGAGGAGGGCCGGGGGCTTCCGGCGGAGGATCGCCAGGGGCTCCCCGCGGACGATCGCCAGGGGCTAGGCGCGGAGGGTCGCCGGGCACAGTAGCCCTCATGCTGCGACCCAGCTGGCGGTCAGCCGCCCTGTGGCCGCTCCCCGCGCCCCCGGCGCATCCATGCCGAGTAGATGATGGTCAGGCCGAGCGCGATCACCAGGATCGGCCAGATCTGGTCCCAGTTGAGCTCCGGGAGCGAGACCCCGAACGTGTTGACCAGCAGGTAGTAGGTGCCGACCGCGAGGATCGCGAGCCCAAACAGGATCGCGCCGGGATCGGCCCATCGCCGCTCGTTCATCCGTGCCCTCCTTCGCCGGTCCCGGGCCTCCCGTCGCAGGCGGCGCGGGACGGCGGGGCCAGTAAGAGCCGGTCGGCAGGCGGGACGGTCGGCCCTTGCCGTCGCGTGCCCGGGGATCGAGGATTCATGCCGGACGGATGGGGTCCGGGGGCAGGGATGAACGGCAGCACGGCCGTTCCCGGTGGAGCCTCAGGGACAGGCGCGCGTCGCCAGGTCGTGGCGATCGCTGTTGCGGCCGGCCTGTTGGTACTCGCCGCCGTGGCTGCCGTGCTGCTCGCGGGCAGCCGGACCGCCCGCTATGCGCCCGATTCCCCGGAAGGTGTCTACCAGCAGTACCTCGCGGCCTTCCGTGCCGGCGACTACGAGACCGCGTACGCGTCCTTCTCGGCCCGGGTTCAGGCGGCGATGACCCTGTCGGCGTTCATCGACGAGGCTGCCGGCCGCGGCGATGGCGACGCGAACGTGCGGGTCTGGATCGACCGCACGGATCGCACCGCCTCGCGCGCCACGCTGCACCTCACCCTCGAGCGCACCTACGCCGCCGGCCTCCAGTCCTCCCGATACCGGTACACAGACGAGGTCAGGCTCGTCCGGGAGCGGGGAGCCTGGCGCATCGACGAGCGGCTGATGGGGACCGAGCCCTCGTACTACGGGCCGCCGTGATGCGGCAGGGAGGGACGTGGTCATGCTCACGGCTCGACGCCTGTACCTCTACGCGGTGTCGACGATCGGCCTCGCCCTGTCGCTCGCGGGACTGACCACGCTCCTGCGTCTCCTGCTCGACCAGCTCGGTTTCGCCCCGGTCGGGCCGGAACTCGTGCTCCCGGCCGCCGACCGGGCGCGGGAGGACCTGAGCCGCGCGCTGGCCCTAGCGTCGGTCGGCCTGCCGCTGTGGCTGAGCCACACCTGGTACGCGGAGCGACTGGCGAGCGGGTTCGACGCCGCGGCGGCGTCCGAGCGGCAGTCCACGGTCCGCGCCGCGTACTACGCGCTCGTGCTGGCGGCGACGCTCTGGTTCGGGGCGATCTCTGCCGTCGATGTCCTTCGCGAGACGCTGCGCAACGTCGCCGGCGTTCACGGCGACGACTACGCGGACATCCCGGGTTCGCTCGCGACCTCCGTCGTCGCCCTGCTCGCCTGGGGCTACCTGGCCTGGGCGCGGGCGCGTGATCTGCGGGCCGGCCCGATGCGGGGAGCAGCGGCGTGGATCACCCGCCTGGAGGGCTACGGAGCGGTACTGGTCGGCTTCATTGCCGTGTCCTTCGCCGTCTCGGACCTCATCGGGAACATCCTGAGCGTCCTCGTGGGGCGCGCACCGGTGGGTGGCGGCACCGACTGGTGGGTCGCACCGGCGCTTGCGTCAGTGGCCCTCGTGGCGGTGGGAGGGCCGATCTGGATCGCGCACTGGCGCTATGCCGACGGCCTGATCGCGGAGGACTCGCCATGGGCCCCTGGAGAACGCCTCTCGCGCGTCCGCGTCGCGTGCTTGCTGGCCATCGCCGGTATCAGCGTCGCGATGATCATTGCCGCGGTCGCCTCGACCGTCGGATCGGTGCTGGCATGGGCAGTCGGCGTCGCGCCGTCTGACGACGCGGCACGGCTCGTCGAGCACGTCATCGGCCCGCCGCTGGCTGTCACCCCGTTCATGGCCGCGTGGTGGTGGCATCGGCAGCGCGCGGTCGCCGAGGCGGTTCGGTTCGGGGGGCAGACGCGGGAGCGATCGGTCCGCCGCCTGGCGGACCTGCTGGCCTCGGTGATCGGGCTGGCCGTCGCGAGCGGGGCGGCCGGGTGGGCGCTGGGGATCGGGTTGGACGCTGCGTTCGGGGGGACGCGGACCGTGGGCTCCTCGGAGACCGCCTGGCGAGGCGACATCAGCCAGTTCGTTGGGTACGTGCTGGGCGCCACGCCTGTCTGGTTGGTCGCCTGGTATCGGCTCCAGGCGCGCATGTCGACGGCGCCGGCGGTGGAGGCCGCGTCCGCGGCACGGCGTGGCTACCTCTACCTGGTCGGCGGGGTTGCCCTGGTGGCGGCGGCGGTGAGCCTGGCCCTGGTCCTCTACCAGATGATCCGGGCGGTGGCCGGTCTCCCCACCGGCTCGATGGTCTCCGACGTCAGCGCGCCGATCGGCATCGGCATGGTTGCCTGCGCGGTGCTCGCGTATCACATCGCCGTCTTCCTTGGCGATGCCCGTGCCAGGGAAGGTGCCGGGGCAGCAGCCCGCGGGGAGACAGCGACGGCGGCGGTCGACGTCGAGGACGTGGAGATCGTGGGGCCGGAGGGCACGGACTTCGAGGCACTCAACGTGGCCATCCGGGCCTGGCTCCCGGCCGGTTTCACGTTGCGGGTCACCGGCCACCACGGTGCCCGGGGACTGAGCTGACCGGCAACCAGGGCGGGCGCCGGGGCGCTGAACGGCCGGAACGCGAGGCGGTCATCCAGGCACCGGGCGCTCAGCGCGGCTCGCGTGCCCACCGGTCCGGGAACCGGGCACTGCCGGGCGCTGTCGGGTGCAGGCGCGACGCGGGGCCTGCTGGGCGCAGGCGCTCCGCCCGGTCCGCCCACGACGCGGGGCCTGCCGGGCGCTGCCGCGACGCCGTGGTCGTCGTAGCTCCTCGGTCGTATCGCGGCGTCGAGGATCGCGCTAGGCGTTGTCATGCGATCCAGCGTGTCCGCGGTACCCTCAGCGTATGCATCCCATGGCTCCCGACCCCGTGCACGGGTCGACCACCTCTGACGCCGCCGCCGATCCCGCCGACCACGCGGCGCCCCACCCCGCCGATCGCGCGGCGGCCGGCTTCGCCTCTTCTGACAATCCCGACGGGGCTCCTCTTGCCGGGGCCGCCGATCCAGCTGCTTCCGGCGCTTCCGCCGATCCGGCCCGCGCCGCCGATGCGCCCGATGCCCACACCCCCGCCGTCCGTGCGCTGGCCGAGGCCGGCGTCCCGCACCGGGTCGTGCGCACCGCGATCCCGAGCGGCCCCGAGGAGAGCGCCAGGCTCCAGGGCATTGCCCTGGGCGCGCTGCTGCGCACGATCGTCGTGAGGCGCGGTGCCGACGATTACGTCTTCGTGCTGGTCCCGGCCGGCCGGCGCTTTGACTGGCCCAAGTTGCGCGCGCACCTCGGCGTGGCCCGCCTGTCACTGCCCGATGCGGACGAGGCGAAGGCCGTGACCGGCTACGCGAGGTTCGCGATCACACCGCTCGCGGCGACGCATGCCTGGCCGGTGATCGCCGATGCTGCGATGCTGGATCACGCCGAGGTCTCCATCGGCGGCGGCGTGCGGGGCATCAATGTGCACCTCGCCCCGAGTGACCTAATCGCGTACACGGGCGCCGAGGTGGCCGACGTGAGCGTGATCGACGACGTGGCGGCCGGAGGGGCAACGGCCGGATAGGCGCAGGGTCGCCGCAAGCAGCGCGGCACGGCACGGGCTGCCGTGCGCAGCCGGACCGCCAGGC
>JAKAHX010000251.1 GCA_021814735.1 Chloroflexota bacterium
GTCTGCTCCTCGCGGCCGCTCGCCGCGTCCTGGAAGCTGCGGATCGCCTTGCCGATGGCGGCGCCCGTCTCGGGAAGCTTGCCGGGTCCCAGCACGATCAGCACGATCCCCAGCAGCAGGATCAGATGCCACGGAGACAGGGCATCCATGGACGTTCCTCCGTCAGTGGTCGGCGGAGCATACCCGATCCCGGACGGGCCGCGTCCTGGCGCCAGGGGCGCACCTGCCAACGGGCGCCGGAGGCGCGACACCGGTCGGCACCGGGCCGCCGGACTGCGCCATTGTCGCACGCCCGCAGCACCACCCGCCTCGTTCGTGCCGTGGGGGGCGTGTTGCGGATCCGTATACTCGGGAGCGCCCAATCCTGCATCCGAGGTCATGGCCATGTCCTCGCGATTCCCACCCGCACCGACCGCGTTCACGCTGCTGCTCGCGGGCGCCATGCTCGCCGCGGCGTGCGGCAGCAGCACCGCGACCGCGACGCCCGGCGGGCAGGCCGGGCCGGCCGCGTCGTCACCGGTCGCGACGGTCGCACCGATCACCGCCTCGCAGCTGGCGGGAGCCGCGGCGGCGCTCGACACGCTCACCTCGTACCGGTTCAGTGTCACGGTCCGGGGGACCGGCGCCGCCATGCCGTCGGCCGCCGGCATGAACGGCACGTTCGGCATGGACGGCACGGTGGTACTGAAGCCGCAGAAGGCCCTCTCGGTCTCGATGTCCGGGATGGGCGACGGCATGTCGTCGGGGCTGGCCGTGACCTACACGATCATCGGCGACAGCGCCTGGATGCAGCTGGGCGGCGCGGCGATGCCTGTCCCGGCCGGCCAGGGCGCCACCATCCAGCAGACGATCGACGCGTTCTCGCCCCAGCGGGTCTTCGGGCAATCCTTCGACCAGTACCTGTCCGGCATGCACCAGGTCGGCCAGGAGCAGAAGAACGGCGTGGTGACGATTCACCTGCAGGCGGACGCGCAGTCCCTCGACGCGCTCGCGCGGGCGGTCGGCGGCGGGACCGGCGTGCCGGGAACCTGGAAGATGGACCTCTGGGTCGCCCGCGACGGGGGATACGTGGTGAGTGCCGTCACCAGCGGGTCCTACCAGGTCAACGGCGCTCCGGCGACGATGCTCGTGCAGCTGGACATCTCCGGGATCAACGACCCGGCCAACCGCGTCGTCGCGCCGTCCTGATCGTTCGCGGCCCGAGCTTCGGCGGCCGCGTCCCTCGGGGCTCCCTCGGCCCGCCACCCGCGCGCGTCAGGGCGCGTCGGGCACGGGCGTGTCGGAGACCTCGACCAGGACCGGCGCGTGGTCCGAGGGGATCGGGTTCTTGCGGGCCTCGCGGTCGATCTCGGCGACCGTGACCCGGGCTGCCAGCGTGCGGGTCGCCAGCAGGTGGTCGATGCGCATCCCCTGGCCCTTGTGGAACGAGCCGGCCCGGTAGTCCCACCAGCTGAAGCGGCCCCCTTCCGGGTGGTGGGCCCGGTAGACGTCGACCAGGCCCCACGCGAGGAGCGCGTCGAAGGCGGCGCGTTCCTCGGCGGTCACGTGTGTCGCGCCGACGAATGCCGCCGGGTCCCAGACATCCAGGTCCGCGGGGGCCACGTTGAAATCGCCGCCGAGGACCAGTGCCTCGGCGGGATCGCGTCCGGCGAGCCAGTCGCGCAGCCGGCCGAACCAGCCGAGCTTCGCCAGCCAGAACTCGCTGCCGACCTCGCGGCCGTTCGGCGCGTAGCAGCTGGCGACCCGGACGCCCCCGCACGTGGCGCTGACGAAGCGCGCCCCATCGGGGTCCGCGACCCCGCCGAACCCCCGCTCCACGTCGGCAAGCCCGACACGGCTCGCGATGGCGACGCCGTTCCAGCGCCCCTCGCCGTGGTGCGCCAGCTCGTAGCCCGCGATCCGGAACGCCAGCTCGGGCGCGGCATCGTCGGCCAGCTTGGTCTCCTGCATGAGCAGGACGTCCACCTCGCGGCGTTCGAGCCACTCGGTGACCTTGGGGAGCCGTGCCTTCAGCGAGTTGACGTTCCAGGTCGCGATCCGCATCGCGGACCAGTCTGCCACGCGGGCGGACCGGGCGAACGCCAGTTCAGGCCTCCAGCGTGGGCTCCACGGAGATCGCGACGTTGCCCTTCAAGGCCCGCGAGACGGGGCAGCCGTCCTTGGCCGCGACCGCGGCGGCGCGGAACGCATCCGCGGAGATGCCGGGCACCTTGCCGGTCACGCGGAGCTCGGAGCTCGCCACGGTCCAGTTCCCGTCGATGCGATCGAAAGTGACCGTCGCACCGACCTCGAGCTCGGCCGGGGGGGTCCCGGCCCTGCCCAGCTCGGCGGAGAGCGCCATGCAGTAGCACGCGGCGTGCGCTGCGGCGATCAGCTCCTCGGGGCTGGTCCGTCCGTCGGCGGCCTCCGTGCGGGATCCCCACGTGACCGGCAGGTCCGCGAACGCGCCGCTCGTGGCGGCGGTGACCCTGCCGGACCCGGACCCGAGATCTCCCTGCCAGTGCACGTTTGCTCGGCGAATGGCGGCCATGATGTTCCTCCTGTCCTGCTGACGGGCTCTTCAGGTACGGCGCGTCGCTCGCGGCTCCGCTTCGGCGGTGTCCCGGGCGGCATGCGCCGCATCCCCTGGCACGATGGTCGCACACGGATCGTCACTGCGCCGGGGCGTATCCTGCAGCGACTGGCGCATGGCACAGGAGGACGGGATGGCGATCTGGTTCACGGTCCGGCTCGACGACCGTCCGGGCTCGCTCGCCCGGCTCGCGTCGACGCTCGGCGACCGCGGCATCAACATCACCGGGATCGTCGGGGTCGCGGAGGACACCGATGGTGCCCTGATGCTCACCACGTCGGATCCCGACGGCACGCGGCAGGCGCTGACGGGCGGCGGGATCGCCTTCGTGGAGCACGACTCGGCGTCCGAGGCCATGCCCGATGGCTTCGCCGAGCTGCGCTCGGGCCTCGCCCAGCGTGGCATCGACGTGGACGCGCGATAGGCGCAGGCGTTCCGGCTCGACCCGTTCCGCACCATGCCGGCCGACCCCCGTCCCGCGGTGCAGGTGTTCGGCCGGGCGGACTCCCGCGAGACCCAGAAGGCACTGCGCTTCTTCAAGGAGCGGCGGGTCCCGGTCCACTATGTCGACGTCGCCCGCAAGCCGCCGGCTCTTGGTGAGCTGCGCCGCTTCGCGCAGCGCCTTGGCGTCGCGGCGCTCGTCGACGCCGCGGGGCGACGCTACCGCGACCTCGGGCTCTCCTACCTGCGATCATCCGACGACGAGCTCCTGGAGCGCCTGGCGGCGGATCCAGCGCTGCTGCGGCTCCCGCTGGTCCGGGCCGGGTCGTCGTTCTGGGCCGGACTCGCCGAGCCGGAGTGGACCGCGTGGCTCCGGGGCGGCGACGGGGCCGGGCTTCCCGGGGGCGGGCGCAGCGGGGGATCCTGAGCGAGGCACGGTGCTGCGCGATGCGCGCGCGGCGGGCCGGTGGCGCGGCGCGCCACCGCGCCACCGGCGCCCATCAGAACGGCTCGGCCGTCGTCCAGTCGAGTCCGGGGTCGAGCGTCGGCGCACCCACCACGAACGCCGTGCCGGTGGAGATGAACCGGTAGAGCCGGGTGCCGGCGGACCCGGCGTCGTACAGGACCACCACGTCGCCGCGGCCGTCACCGTTGACGTCGGCGGCGGCCATCTTCGAGGCCGCGGTGCTGAAGCTGGTCGACGACCAGAGCGTGACGCGGGAGAAGCGCGCGCCGTTGGACAGGAGCCCCACCAGCTGGCTCCCCGCCGGGCCGGACGGTCGCAGGACCACCACGTCGGCGTAGCCGTCCGCG
>JAKAHX010000252.1 GCA_021814735.1 Chloroflexota bacterium
ACCAGCGGGCGGCCGCCACCGCGCCGCCAGGTCCCGTTCTCTGCGTCGCCCCCGCCGGCTCCGGCAAGACCACCACGCTGGTGGCACGGATCGCGTGGCTGGTCGCGAACGGCACGCCCCCGGCCCGCATCTGCGCCGTCACGTTCAACCGGCGGGCGGCCAACGAACTGGAAGAACGCGTGGCCCGGGCACTCGAGCCGCTCGGCCAGGCGGCCGACGCGGTGCGGATCCGGACCTTCCATGCCCTCGGGCGGGAGGTCCTGCTCGACGCCGGCCGCCCGGTGGACCGCCTCGTCGACCGGGCGAGCGTGCTGCGCGACCTGCTGGGACCGCTGACGACGGCCGAGCTGCAGCGCTTCGACGATGCCTTCTCGAGGCTGAAGCTGGACCTGGCCATCGACACGCCGACCCTGGCCCGGGAAGCCGCCCGGGGCGAGGCGCGCGGGCAACCCCCCGGGCCGGTCCTGCGGACGTTCCTGCGGTACGAGGCAACCCTGGCCGAGCACGGGGCGCTCGACTTCGACGACCTCGTCCGGGGAGCGATCCAGGCGCTCGAGTCGGACGGGCAACTGCTCCGCCGCTGGCGGGAGCGCTGCACCCAGCTGCTGGTCGACGAGGTGCAGGACGTGGACCGGAGCCAGCTCCGGCTGGCGCTCCTGCTCGCCGCGCCGGGGCACCGGATCTTCCTGGTGGGCGACGACGACCAGACCATCTACGCCTGGCGCCTCGCGGACGTGCGCCGGGTCCTGGGGCTCGCCGCCGCGCTGCCCGGCCTGCGGCGGGTGGACCTCACGACCAACTACCGCTGCCCGGCACCGGTGGTGGCACGGGCCGTCCGACTGGTGGAACGCAACGCGGAACGCTTCGCCAAGACGATCCGAGCCCGACCCGCGGCCGAGGGCCGGCTCTACCTGTTCGCGGACCCGGGCGACGACGTTGCCCGTGCCCGGCGGCTGCTCGGCGCGTGGCATGCCGCCGACGGGGACACGCGGGCGATCCTCGCGCGCACCAACGCGGAGCTTGCGCCGTACGCGGCGATAGCTCTGGAACGGGGGATCCCGTACCGGTCCGATGATGACGGGCTCCTTCTCGACGATCCCGCGATCGACGGGCTGCTGGCGGCGGCTGGGGCGACAGCGGGCGCGAGCGCGCCACCGCCAGGCGGCCGCGTCCCCAGGCCGGACGACCGCGCGCCGTCAACGGGACTCCCCGGGCCTCCAGGCCGCGCTGCGCGGTCGGGGCACGCCGCGTCGCTCCTGGAGGCGCTCACCCGGGCCCGGGCGGCGGCAGGACCCGAAGAGGCTCGGGCGGCGGCGGCGCTGCTCGCCTGGGCCCCGCGCCATGCCGGATGTCTGGCACCTGGGGCTGCGGGTCCGCTGGCCGACCTGGCACGGTCCGTGGCGGACACCAGGGCACGCCGGTCGGAGCTGCGAAGGGACGACGCGCCGCTGCTCCTCGCCACCGTGCACGGCACGAAGGGGCTGGAGTTCGACCACGTCGCGGTGGTCGGCATGGACGAGGGGCGCTTCCCCAGCGCCCGCAGCATCGAGGAGTCCGACGAGCCTGCCCGCACGCTCGAGGAGGAACGGCGGCTGGCCTACGTCGCATGGACACGGGCGCGCCGCTCCCTGACGCTCGTCTACGACCCCGGTGCGCCCTCACCGTTCCTGCGCGAGGCCTTCACCGAGGCGGAGCTCCGATCCCAAGATGCCGTGACCCGATCCGCCGGGATCGCGGGTGCGCCGCGGTGTCCGCCGGGCGGGCCGGCCCTCGCTCCGAGGCGGCTCGCGCCGGGCAGGTGCGTCGCGCGTTCCAGGGAACCGTCAACCGCGCCCCGCGGGACCCACGGCTCGCGGCGTGCGACCCGTGAGCCGTGGTCCGCTATGCCTTGGGGAGGTTGAGCTTCTCCCCGATCTTCAGCACGTTGGGATCCTTGAGCTGCGGGTTGGCGGCGATCAGCTGCTTGACGTACTCGGCGACCGGGACGCTCCCGTGGAACTTCTCCGCGATCCCCCAGAGCGTGTCGCCCTTCTTGACGGTATAGGTCTTCGCGCTCGTGGCGGGCGCGACGGAGGGAGCAGGCGTCGGCGTCTCGAGCGGGGGTGCGGCCGTGGGCGCCACGAAGGACGCGGCGGGCGCGACGGACGCGGGGGCAGCGCTGGGCGACGCGGCCGAGCCACCACACGCGCCAACGATCGAGACGAGGGCCAACGCAACCACAGCCGCACGGACACGCATGGCCTGCCTCCGACACCCCTCGCGCCGCCCGATCCCGAGCGCCGGACACTGCGCTGTGACCAGTCTAGCCAGCGCGTCCAGCAGTCGCGACGTACGCCGCCGCGGCAGCCACGCGCGGTCCCCGGCGCACGTCGTGGCCCGGCCTGTCATCGACGCCCACATCGTCGTCGCCTGCGTCGTGGCCCGGCACATCGTCGCCGCGCACATGCGGCATGTCTGTGCCGCGCACATGCGGCATGTCTGTGCCGCGCACATGCGGCATGTCTGTGCCGCGCACATGCGGCCCGCCCCGGTGGAGGCTGTCTGCGCGGAACGCCTTCCCCGTCAGGCGACGGGACGTGCGTCCCGGTGTCCCAGCAGCAGCGGCCCGCCGACCGACACCGCGCCCAGGGCGAGCAGGCCGCCGGCCACAGCGAACACCGTCGCCAGGCCGCCGCCGACGAGCACCGCTCCGATCGACGGCCCGACGATGCCCGCCACGTACAGGGGCAGGTAGACGAGGTTGAGCGTGGCCGAACGGCGCTCCGGGGCGACCTCCACCGCCAGCAGACCGAAGATCATGGCGCTGACGGCCGCCACGCACGCCGACCAGAGGATGACCGCGACCGCGAGCGCGCCGACGCCCGGCATGGCGGGCATCAGCAGCAGACCGAGGGCGCCGCCGGCGAACGCGACGGCCAGCACGGGACGGAACCCGAACCGGTCGCCCAGCGGGCCCGCGATGGGCGAGGCGAGGCCGCCGACCAGCGCCGCGGTACCCGTCACGAACCCGATGGCCGCCGCCATCTCGTGGCCCTGCCCCACCAGCCGCTCCACGAGCAGCGGCAGGAACGGGTTGGCGATCTGCCGGGCAAAGAAGGCGAGGCCGAAGACCAGGAAGAGCCTCCGCACGGCCGGATCGTCGAAGACACCCCGGACCGCGCCGAAGGCGAGCGAGCGGACCGATCCCTCGGGCACGACCTCGGGCCGTACCTCGCGGGAACCGAAGGCGAGCAGGAGCGCCACCAGCACCGAGAGCGCCGCCGAGAGCCAGTAGACGCTGGCGACCGGCATGCCGAGCGCGCTGATCATGATGCCGCCCATCCACGGCCCCACCGCCATCCCGACCGGCGAGGTCGCCCCGAACAGGGCGATCGCGGTCCCCAGTCGCCCCCGCGGCGTGACGTCGCGGATGGCGGCCAGCATCACGCCCGTGTTGCCGAGCTGGAATCCGACCAGCAGCAGGCTGAGCCCGAGCTGCCAGGGCGTGCGGCTCAGTGCCACCGCGCCGAAGACCACGGCCTCCACGACGGCGCTGCGGATGATCACGGCCTTGCGGCTGTACTTGTCCGCCCAGACCCCCCAGAGCGGCACGATGGGAAGCCCCAGCACGAAGACGAGCGAGCTGAGGATGCCGATAGTGCGGCCGATCTCCGACTGAGGCACGCCCATCCCCTGCAGGTACGGAAGCATGAAGGCGAAGACCTGGCTGACGCCGAACGCCTCCACGAACGACGCGATGCCGTAGAGCGTGAGCAGGACCACCCACGACTGGCGCGCCCTCGTGCCATGCGCC
>JAKAHX010000253.1:0-2101 GCA_021814735.1 Chloroflexota bacterium
GCCTGCGACCGGCTGCCCCGAACGGGGATCCCGGCCGATTCCCGACGAGAGCCCGCGGGGTCCCGCGACGCGCCGCTGTCATCCAGGCCCGACCCGGTCGAGCCTCCGGCTGCGGGGTCCGGTGACGTCATCTGTCCAGCGCTCCTGGGACGCGCATCGCACCCACCACCGCGGTGGTTCTGATGATTATAATCACACCTATGTGTGCAGGCGTGCCGTGAGCGACCCAAATCAGCCCCAGGTGCTGTCCGCCGAACGCCGGGTGGAGCTGCTGGACGCGCTGCGCGACGCGAGCCGGCCCGTGTCGGTCGTCGAGGCCGCCGCCATGCTCGGCCTGCATCCCAGCACGGTCCGGTTCCACCTGGGACTTCTGGCGTCTGCCGGCCTCGTGGATCGGCAGATCGAGCGCCGCGGGACCGCCGGCCGACCGCACATCCGCTACGTCGCGCGCCGTGCGGCCGGCGCGGGCCCAGGGTCGGCAGGGCCGGGAGCAACTGAGGGGAATGGCGCTGCGGCAGGTGCCGGTGCATCGGCAGGTGCCGGTGTATGGGCAGCTGCCGGCGAAGCGTGGGGCGCCGCGGCAGCGACGGCCACGGGCGGGCCGGACGGGATCGCGCCCCCTTGGCGGGAGCCCTCCGCCGAGGAGAGCTACCGGCGCCTGGCGGACGTGCTCGCGGGCCAGCTCTCCGCCCTGGCCGACCCTGCCGCCGCCGCGCGCGAGGCGGGTCGGCGCTGGGTCGAGGCACTCGACGCCGGACCACGGACGGAAGCAGGGCCACTCGGCCCGGTCGAGGCACTGGACGCCGTCGCGAACCTGATGGACCGGCTCGGCTTCGCCCCGGACCGCCCGGTCTCGGACGACCGGATGCTGCTGCGCCGCTGCCCGTTCGAGGTCGTGGCCAGGGACCACCGGGCAGTGGTCTGCGGTGTCCATGCCGGCATGCTTGAGCAGACCTTCGCCCGGTTCGGGGATGCCGTGCGCGTGGACGGTCTCCAACCCTTCGCCAGCAGCGATCCGCTCCTCTGCGTGGTCCGGCTGCGGCGGACAGGAGCCGGAGGGATCGGCCCGGGCACGCCCGGGCAAGGGACGCGCGATGCCGCCGCGCGGGACAATACCGCCATCGCGGCCACGCACCGGCGTCCCCCGCGCGCCGCGCCAAGAGGCAGGGGCGATGACTGAGCGGCGCGTCAAGCCGGGCGCGGATCCCCTGGTCCGGGCGCTGCTGCGCACGCGCCGACTCCTGCAACCCGACGCGGTGTCGCCGGACCTGCGCACGATCACGCGGCAGGGTGGGCGCGACGCCGACGTCTTCTATCGCGACCGGTGGAGCCACGACCGGGTGGTGCGTTCCACCCACGGCGTCAACTGCACCGGGTCCTGCTCCTGGAAGGTCTACGTCAAGGACGACATCATCACCTGGGAGACCCAGGAGACCGATTACCCCAGCGTGGGCCCGGATTCGCCCGAGTACGAGCCCCGTGGGTGCCCGCGTGGCGCCGCGTTCTCCTGGTACACCTACTCCCCTACCCGGATCCGTTACCCGTACGTCCGCGGCACGCTCCTCGAGCTGTACCGCGAGGCGCGGGCACGGCTCGGGGACCCGGTGCTGGCCTGGGCGGACATCGTGGGCGACCCGGCCCGGCGCGCGCGCTACGTGCAGGCCCGCGGGAAGGGCGGGCTCGTCCGTGCCTCCTGGGACGAGGCGCTCGAGATCGTGGCCGCGGCCCAGGTCCACACCATCCGGACCTGGGGACCGGACCGGATCGCTGCCTTCTCGCCGATCCCGGCCATGTCCATGGCCTCCTACGCCGCCGGAGCCCGCTACACGAGCCTCATCGGCGGGACGCTCCTCTCGTTCTACGACTGGTACGCCGATCTCCCCATCGCGGCCCCGCAGGTCTTCGGAGACCAGACGGACGTCCCCGAGTCGGCGGACTGGTGGAACGCCTCCTACCTGCTCATGTGGGGCTCCAACCTGCCCGTGACCCGCACCCCCGACGCGCACTTCATGACCGAGGCGCGCTACCGGGGCCAGAAGGTGGTGGTGATCAGTCCCGACTACGCGGACAGCACCAAGTTCGCGGACGAATGGCTGCCCGC
>JAKAHX010000253.1:2201-3792 GCA_021814735.1 Chloroflexota bacterium
TACACGCCGGCCTGGCAGGAAGAGATCACCTCGATCCCGGCCGGCACCGTCGAACGGATCGCGCGCGAGTTCGCCGACAACGCGGAGCGCTCGGGCGGCCGCTCGATGATCGTCATGGGCGCCGGGACCAACCACTGGTTCCACTCCGACCAGATCTACCGCGCCATGCTCGCCCTCACCACGCTCACCGGCTGCCAGGGCGTGAACGGCGGGGGGTGGGCCCACTACGTCGGCCAGGAGAAGGTGCGCCCGCTTGCCGGGTGGTCGCAGCTGGCGTTCGCGCTCGACTGGGTCCGCCCGCCGCGCCAGATGGCCGGCACCGCCTTCTGGTACCTGGCCACCGACCAGTGGCGCTACGACGGGTTCGGCGCGGACGAGCTGGCCACTCCGCTCGGTCGCGGGATCTTCCGGGGCCGCGCGCTGGCGGACACGCTGGCCCAGTCGGCCCGGCTCGGCTGGCTGCCCTCCTACCCCACCTTCGACCGGAGCCCCCTCGACCTCGTGGACGAGGCGGCCGCCGCCGGGGCCGATCCGGTTGCCCATGTCGTGGGGAAGCTCAAGGCCGGCGAGCTGCACTTCGCCTGCGAGGATCCCGATGCGCCGGCGAACGTGCCCCGGGTGCTGACCGTCTGGCGGGCAAACCTGCTGGGCTCGTCGGGCAAGGGGAACGAGTACTTCCTGCGCCACCTCCTGGGCGCGGACGCCGCCATCCGGGCGGAGCAGGCGCCGCAGGGCTCGCGACCGGTCGACGTGACCTGGAGGGACGAGGCGCCCGAGGGGAAGCTGGACCTGCTGGTCTCGCTCGATTTCCGGATGACCTCCACGGGCCTCTTCTCCGACGTGCTGCTCCCGGCGGCCACCTGGTACGAGAAGTACGACCTCTCCTCCACCGACATGCACCCCTTCGTGCATGCGTTCAGCCCCGCGATCAGCCCGCCCTGGGAGGCCCGCAGCGACCACGACACGTTCGTGGCCCTGGCCGGCGTGTTCAGCCGGCTCGCCGCACGCCATCTCGGCACGCGGCGGGACCTGGTGGCCACCCCGCTGCTTCACGACTCACCCGGTGAGACGGCGCAGCCGGGCGGCCGCGTGCTGGACTGGCGCCGCGGCGAGTGCGAGCCGGTCCCCGGCCGCACCATGCCGGCGCTGGTCGTGGTCGAGCGCGACTACACCGCGATTGCCCAGCAGATGGTCGCACTCGGCCCGAAGGTCGGGACGCTCGGGACCACCACGAAGGGCGTCACCCTCGTGCCGGACCGGGAGATCGACGAGCTGGGGCGGGTGTGCGGAACCGTGCATGGCGGGATCGCCGACGGGCGCCCGTCCCTCGCCCGTGCCGAGCAGGTGTGCGAGGCCATCCTGGCCCTGTCGGGGACCACGAACGGCCGCCTGGCCACCGCTGGCCTGGCGGCCCTCGAGCGACGGACCGGTCGTCCGCTGGCCGACCTGGCCGCCGACCAGGCGGGGCGCCGCGTCACCTTCGCCGACACCCGGGCGCACCCACAGCCCGTCGTCACCTCCTACGAGTGGTCCGGCAGCGAGCACGGCGGGCGCCGCTACTCGCCGTTCACCATCAACGTCGAGCGGCTGA
>JAKAHX010000254.1 GCA_021814735.1 Chloroflexota bacterium
CCGTAGCCGACCACCTCGGCGTAGATCCGCGCCCCGCGGGCCTTCGCCAGCTCCAGGTCCTCCAGCACGAGCGCCGCCGCTCCCTCCCCGAGGATGAAGCCGTTGCGCGTCAGGTCGAAGGGCCGCGAGACTGTCTGGATCGGCTCCCCGGGCCGGGGCGTGCCGATCCCGCGCATGCTGCCGAAGCCGACCCACACCATCTCGTAGATGGGCGACTCGGTGGACCCCGCGATGACCGCGGTGCAATCGCCCCGGCGGATCGCCTCGGCGGCCTCGCCGATGGAGTGCGTGCCGGTCGAGCACGCGGTGACCACCGCCATGTTGTGCCCGCGGATCCCGGTCTCGATGGCGATCTGGCCGGAGGCCGTGTCGACGAGCATGTTGGCAATGAAGAACGGGCTGACGAGCCGGGCACCCTTGGTGTCCCAGATCTGCTTGTTGTCCATCATCAGCTTCGGTTCGCCCGCGCCCGAGGCGAAGATGATCCCGATGTCGTCGCGGTTGTCGGGCGTGACCTCGATGCCCGAGTCGGCCAGGGCCTGCTTGGCGGCGGCGACCCCGAACTGGACGTTGAGGCCGGTCCGGCGGGCGGCCTTGAAGTCCATCCACTCGCGCGCGTCGAAGTCCTTGACCTCGCCCGCCACGTTCGACTCGTAGCCCGACGCGTCGAAGCGGGTGATCGGCCCGAGCCCGCTGCGCCCGGCCACGAGGTTGTTCCAGATGGTGTCGATGTCGTTTCCGACGGGGGAGACGGCTCCCAGGCCGGTGACCACGACGCGCCGGTTGTAGTCAGGTTGACGCATGGTGCAGGGCTCTCCTAGGCAGGTGCGTGGGCGGTCCGCGGCGGATGGATCATTCGATGGGGTCTGCTGGTCGGCGGTCTACAGGCCGCCGGGCGCGATGCCCGGGAGGGCCAGCCTGCCCGGGGCGTCGGGGTCATCCAGGGCGAGCGCCGCGGCGTCGGGATCGATCCGCTTGACGAGGCCGGTCAGGACGCGCCCCGGGCCCACCTCCACGAACGTGGTGACGCCGGCGTCGTGCATCGCTCGCACCGCCGCCACCCAGTCGACGCCGGCGGTGAGGTGCGCGACCAGTTCCTCCCGGCAGGCGTCGCCATGCTCCAGCAGGCGCGCATCGGCGTTGGCGAGGAGCGGCGCAACGGGGTCGCGGAACGGGACGCCAGCCAGGACGGTACGCATCCCGTCGGCCGCCTCGGCCATCAGCGGGGAGTGGGCGGCCACGCTCACCGGGAGCATCACCGCGCGCCGCGCGCCGAGCGCCTTCGCCGCCGCGAGTGCCGCGTCCACCGCCGCACGCTCGCCGGAGACCACCACCTGGCCCGGCGAGTTCCGGTTCGCGATGGTGAACGTGCCGACAGCACTGCCCGCGGCCGCGACCTCCGGGAGTCGCGCGTCGTCCAGGCCGATCACCGCGGCCATGGCGCCGTCGTGCCCCCGGCCAGACGCCTGCATGCGACGTCCGCGCTCGCGGACGAGGCGCACGCCATCCGCCACGTCGAAGACACCGGCGGCGACCATCGCGCTGTACTGGCCCATCGAGTGTCCGGCGTAGAACGCGGGGCGCAGCGGAGGGTCGCCGGCCGCCGCGAGCCGCTCCTCGAGGGCCCGAAGGTAGGCGATCGACGTGGCGAGCAGCGCAGGCTGCGCGTTCGCGGTCAGGTCCAGCTCGGCCGGATCACCGCCCCAGGCCAGTGCCGAGAGCGGTTCCCCGAGGGCGTCGTCCGCCTCGGTGAAGACGGCGGCCGCGGCGGGCGAGACCTCCGCGAGCGATCGCCCCATCCCGACGTACTGGGAACCCTGGCCAGGAAAGACGAACGCGATGGTGCCCATGCCCCTCCCTCTGGTGCGCGTCCGGCGCGAGGCGGACAGGCCCCGCCGCGGGCACGTGCGCCGCTACGGTACCAGCCCTCGGGGTCCACGGGCCGGAATCATGTGCGAGTCTGCACGGATGGCGCCGGCTGGGTATGCTCGGACCGATGGACCGTGCGCTTCCCATGACCCCGGCGGGCCCGGACGTGCTGATGAGCCGGGTGGTGGAGGCGGCCGGGGCCGAGCTGCAGAACCCGCGCCAGCTCTCCGACCGGATCGCCGTGGGCCGTGCCCTCTGGCGCGAGCTCGTGATCGGGTTCGCCGGTCAGCTCGCGGAACTCCGGCTCGGCTTCACCCAGCTCGCCGCCCTCTACGCCGTGGCCGGGGCCGCCACGGTCACCATCGGCGAGCTCGCCGACGACCTGGGGCGCTCGCCATCCGCCACGAGCCGGATCGTCAGCGGGCTCGAGCGGCGCGGCCTGCTGGTCCGTCGCGAGGAACTCGCCGACCGCCGCGAGCGGACGCTGGCGCTTACCGAGGCGGGCGTCGCGCTGCTCGGCCAGGTCGATCGGGCCCGCGCCGAGCAGTTCCTCGCGGTCGTGCGGCCGCTTCCGGCAGCCGAGCGCGCGCTTGTCGCGATGGGCGTGGCGGCACTCGCGGAACGGGCGATCACCCGGCGCGGCAAGCTCATCAAGGCCGGCCCGGGGGCCTGATCGGCGGGCCCTGGCACGGCAGCCGGGCACCCGGCCGCCGGACCCGACCAGGGCCGGCAGGGCACCCAGCCGTCGGACCCGACCAAGGCCGGACCGGACATCCGGCGCCAGGGACCCCACCGGGGCGGGCCGGGACCGTGGCCGCGCTCGGCCGTCGCGTTGACGGCCGGGGTCGCGCTGCTGTGGCAACAGACGCGGCGCCCGGACCGAGGGAAGCGCCCCGGACCCTGGGCTGCGCCGATGTCCACGAACCGGTGGACCGCCTGCCACGCGCCTGCGCGCATGGAAATCCTGCCAGATGCGCAGACAGGGAACCGTATCGCGGATCCGGCCGGCCCCGGGGCTCGGAGGTGGCAGCACACGGCCGCCTGCGAGGCGTGAGTCGTGCGAGACAGGTTCCGCGATCCGCCCTGCCTTGCCCGGATCCGATCCGGCGACGCCCATACGCCCGACATACGGTTCGGCTGGTGCACATTCAGCAGGATGAGCGCCCTGGTCTGCACGATGAGCGCTGTAGCGTGCACGATGAGCGCCATGCCCTGCATGGTGCGGCTGGGCCCTGGTACTCCTGCCCTGGTGCTCCGGCCCTGCGGAACGGGCACCAGATGTGGCGGGAGGCATGCCCGGACGGTGCTGCAGCCCGCAGGCGCGCGTGCGGCTCCGCCCGCAGGCGGACACGCGCGCCCCGTCGTCACCACGGGCGGGCCGTCGGCGGCGTCGGCCGGTGACCGGGTGCGCGGGCAGGTATGCTCCGGGCAGTCGGGCAGTCGGGCAGTCGGGCAGTCGGGCAGTCGGGCAGTCGGGCAGTCGGGCAGTCGGGCAGTCGGGCAGTCGGGCAGTCGGGCAGTCGGGCAGTCGGGCAGTCGGCGGCCCCGGCCGGTGCCCGGGGGCGCGGGCAGGCGCGCCGATGCCCAGGCGGTCGGGCAGAGGGTCGTCGTCGCCACGGCTGCCGATCGAGGGCGCCGCGCCGTGATCGTCAGCCCCGTACGGTGATCGTCAGCGCTGTCCGGTGATCGTCAGCGCGGGGACCGCTGGACCGGCGGCGCAAGGACTGGTATCGAGGCTTCCGTGACAAGCCTCAGCGAAGGCGGTACGGACCCGCAGGCGTCATGACACCCGGCGCGCACCGGGGGTCGTCACGGCGCCCTCGCTCGCGGAGGAGACGAGCGCGGCGTACTTGGCGAAGACCCCCGCGGTGTACCGCGGCGCGGGCGGCGAC
>JAKAHX010000255.1 GCA_021814735.1 Chloroflexota bacterium
CGGTCGCCGACGGTACACGTTCCGCCTGCCCCGTGTCGCTTTCTTCACCGCCACGGCACCATCCGCTGAACACTCCGGAACGAACATCAGAGCGACGGGTACCGGATGAGGCATCCGACCCCAAGGAGTGGTATTGATGCCGGACATGGAGCACACACTCAGCGAGCTGCAGCAGTCGAGCCGCGCAGCGATGCGCCGTCGCCGGATGGCGCGACCCGGGACCGAGGCGTGGCGCCAGGCCGACGAGCTGGTGCACGAGATCGCCGCGGTCATGGGTGAACTCGCGGCCCTGCTCGAGCGGCGGCACTCGCGCCGGCTGCAGCCGGTCCGCGTCCGCACGCGCTGACCCGGGCGCGGGCCCCAGGACCGGGGCGACCCGGTCCGCGCGGTTGGCCGGACAGTCGATCTGGCCTCATGGTGTCATCCTCTCCCTGGAGCGTCCCCGTCGTCTCCTGCATGACACGCACCCGCGAGGACCAACCGTGGCTCTCCCGTCGCGCGCCGTCGTCCCCGCTCCGCCGGATCCCATCCTGGGGCTGAGCGAGGCAGCCCGGTCGGATCCCCGTCCCTGGAAGCTGGACCTGTCCCTCGGCGTCTACGTCGACGAGTCGGGCGGCGTGCCGGTCATGGGATCCGTGCTGGACGCCGAGCGCCAGTTGGCGGAGCGACGGGACTCCAAGGCGTACCTCCCCATCGGCGGCCGTCCCACGTACGGGGCCGCCATCCGGGACCTGCTGTTCGGCCCCGGCAACCGGATGGCCCGCTGGTCGAGCTCGGTGACCGTCCAGACGCCGGGCGGCACCGGCGCGCTCCGGGTGGCGGCGGACTTCCTGGCGCAGTCGGGTGCGAACCGTACGGTCTGGCTGAGCGAGCCGACGTGGCCCAACCACCCGCAGCTCTTCCGGTTCGCGGGCTTCGCGGTCCGGGGCTACCCGTACCTGGACGATGCGGGGCGGCGGCTGGACCTGGACCGACTGGTGGGCACCCTCCGTACCGCGCGGCGAGGGGACGTGGTCGTGCTCCACGGCGCCTGCCACAACCCCTCGGGCGTGGATCCCGATGCCGACGCGTGGCGGGCCATCGCCGATGTCCTCGAGGAGCGCGCGCTCCTGCCCATCGTGGATCTCGCGTACCAGGGGTTCAGTCGCGGCATCCGCGAGGACGCCGACTGGGCCGACGGGCTCGCCCGGCCGGGGCTGGAGTTCCTGGTCTGCTCGAGCTGTTCCAAGAACTTCACCCTCTACAACGAGCGGGTGGGGGCGCTCACCCTGGTCGCGGCCGACGCGGCGCGCGCGACGGCGGCCCTGAGCCACCTCAAGGTGGCGATCCGTGCCAACTACTCGAACCCGCCGGCGCATGGCGCCGACGTCGTGGAGAGCGTCCTGGGCGATCCTCGGCTGCGGGACCGCTGGGAGCGCGAGCTGGCCGCGATGCGGCGGCGGATCCAGGACAACCGGAGCGCGCTCGTCGACGCCCTCGAGTCGGCCGGGCTGGCCGGCGACTGGGAACCGCTGCGGGCCCAGCGCGGGATGTTCGCCCTCCTGGGCCTGACCAGCGGCCAGGTGGCCCGGCTCCGGGACGAGTTCGCGGTCTACGCGGTGACCGGCGGCCGGATCAACGTGGCCGGGCTGACGCCGGCAGGTTTTCCCAGGCTGGTGGAGGCGCTCCGGGCGGTGACGGCCGACTGACCCGTCGGCCTGCGCCGGCGCGGCCCCGGGCGCCCGTGCCGCGACTCACGCTGGAGGAACCGCGTCCCCGCGGCCTGCGCATCGCGGCCCGGCGCCCGCGGCACCCACGCCGGCGAGCTGGGAGGCAACGGCTACCCCTTCGGGTAGAGCCGATCCGGTGCAAGGTCGCGCGGAAACGTGCCACCCGGCCGCTCGCGGGCGCCATCCCGCGGGCCGATCATGCCCTGCATGATCGAAGTCCAGTCCATCGGCATCGCGCCCGCGGCAACCGTCCACCTGCGGCTCGTCCAGCGCGTCGCGCCGCCTGCCGTCGCCGCGGTGCCCGCGGTGCTCGGCGCCGAGGAGTTGCCGTGGCTGGGGGACCGCGTCCACGACGCGTCTGCGACGGCCGAGCTGGCCCGCGGCCTGCGGCGCTTCCAGGCCGACCTGGGGCTGCCGGCGGGACCCGGTGCCTCACGGCCGGTCTTCCGCAAGGCCGCGTACGTCGACCTGGGACGGCCGGTGCAACTGCCCGGCGGGTGGCACGTGGAGATCGGCTGGCGCGCCGCGTCGCTCGCGCCCCTCTTCCCCGTGTTCGGCGGCCAGCTCACGATCACCGGCGACTCGATCGTCCTGGAGGGCGAGTACGCACCGCCCGGCGGCGACATCGGCGTGGCCGTGGACCGTGCCCTCCTGAACATCGCCGCCCGCAAGACCGCGGTCTGGCTGCTCCGCGTCATCGCGGACGCGCTCGACGATCCCGCGACAGCGGACTGACCGTCCGGCCCGTCCCCCTGGCGCCGGCCGGCCCGCGCCTGCTCAGCCGTTGCCCCGCAGCGAGGTGAGGGTGTCCGCGCTCCCCGACACGATCAGCGTCTCTCCGGGCGCGAGGCGGCGCTCCGGGCCCGGATTGGCGGCGTAGCCGCCTCCATCGCGCACCACGGCCAGGGTGAAGATCCCCCGGTCTCGCAGCTCGCCGACGGTGCAGCCGGCGATCGAATCACCATCGCGCACCGTGACCTCTTCCAGCGAGAAGGCGAGCTCGCCGTGGGAGAGCGCGGCGTCGATGTAGTCGACCACCCGCGGCCGCATGGCGAGGCTGGCGATGCGATGCCCGGCCATGGTGTAGGGCGAGACCACCCGGTCCGCGCCCGCCTGCGCGAGCTTGGCCTCCGATCCGGCCGCGTTGGCCCGCCCGACGACGAAGAGGCCGCGGTTGATCGCCCGCGCCGAGAGGATCACGTAGACGTTGTTCGCGTCGGAGTCGATCGTGGTGATCAGGCCGCGCGCCCGCTCGATCCCGGCAGCGCGCAGGGTGGCGTCGTTGGTGGCGTCCCCCTCGACCACCAGGAAGCCGTCGGCGCGCGCCCGGTCGAGTGAGGCCGGCAGGATGTCGATGACCACCACCGCCTCGCCGTCGTGGCGCAGCTCGTGCGCGACCGTCGATCCGACCCGTCCATACCCGCAGAGCACGAAGTGCCCGCGCAACGCCTCCACGGTCCGCGCCATCCGCCGAGCCTCCCGCTCCCCGCTGGTCGCCTCCACCACCAGCGACTCCGCCACGATCCCCACGAACCCGAACAGCAGGGCCACGCCCACCACCGCGAGCAGCACGGTCCACACGCGACCCGCGACATCGAGCGGGCCGACCTCCCGGAAGCCCACCGTGGTGACGGTGATGGCCGTCATGTAGAAGGCGTCGAACGGCGACCAGCCCTCCATCACCACGTAGCCCAGGGTACCCACCAGGAAGACGGCCACGACCATCGCCAGCCAGCGACGCAGGTGGGAGCGCCCGAAGGTGGCGGCGAGCGGCGGTCGTCGTCGGGTGGACGCGATCAGGTCCGGATGACCGCCCATCGGCCGGATTCTACGGTCCCGGGGGAGCCAGGCCGGGCACGCCGACGTCGGCGGCCACCGGCCCGAGCAGGCCCAGCGCGGCCAGTTCGGCACGCAGCTGACCCGGGCTCTCGAAGCGGATCCCGATCATGCCCAGCGAGCGGGCGACCTGCACGTTCGTCTCGGTGTCGTCGATGTACACCGTGGACGCCGGGCGCAGTCCGTGGCGCTCCAGCAGCAGGCGG
>JAKAHX010000256.1 GCA_021814735.1 Chloroflexota bacterium
GTACGGACCGAAGACGGCCACCGGCTGGGGCACCGGCGTGGCGCTCACGGGCGCCTCGGGCGCGCAGGGACCGTCCGGACCAACAGGTCCCCGGGGACCGGCCGGGGCGACGGGGGCCACTGGTCCCCAGGGCGTCCCGGGTCCGGTCGGAATCCCCGGGCCCGTCGGCCCACAGGGTCCCCAGGGGCCGGCGGGGGCACCCGGTTCGCCGACCTCGGAGCAGTGGGACTTCACCCAGTCGGGGTGCACGTCTGGGTGCGGGGCACAGGTCGATACGTACAGTGCCACGGTCTTCCCCGCCGGCACCACCCTCACCGCACTCTCCGGGCAGCTCACCGTCTCCAACTGGCCCAGCGAGACAGGTAACTGCGCGGTCTTCGTGCAAGTGGAGTTGGACACCCTTGCAAACTGGGGCCTGTACGGGCCCTCGTCCACGCCGGTGGCCGCCACCCTGACGAAGTCGTACACCCTGTCGTCGAGCGGCCGGCTCGAGCTCCGCACGCAGTGCCTGAACCCCTCAGGGCAAACCCCCGATCTAGCGGGAGACGTCGTGCTGAGCGTGGGGTATCCGCCCACGCTCATCCCCTGACACCGACAACCCTCGCTTGCGCCGTGTGACCCCGGAGGGGCATCCTGGCTGTCGTCGAGACGCCCCACCAGGTCGCGCGGACATTGCGCGTCCATTGGTCGGGGGGTCGTGGCCCCGAGGGCGCTCCGCGTGCCACACGGCCCGCGCTACACGAGGGGCGACCTGCGGGTCGTCATGCAGACGCTCGGGCACCGCCAGATCAACCGGACCGCGAACACCCGCACCCGCCTTCGCCAGGTGATCCAGCGGCAGGGGGCGGAGCGACTCGATACCGTGCTGTCCTCTGGCCAGCGTGTCGGTTCCCGCCAGGAAGGGCTGGCAGAACGGCCGACTGGACGACGAAACCGCCGTCCCGGGCGGTCCCGGAGCGGCGGTTTCACGTTCAGATCGATGGAGCCGACACTCGGATTTGAACCGAGGACCTGCTGTTTACGAAACAGCTGCTCTACCGCTGAGCTATGTCGGCGCGGACGTCATGGTAGCAGCCTGCTCTGCCCCCGGCTGGTCCCGACGCCGGCAACCGGCGACTCGTCGTCGGCGGGTGGTGCCGTGGCGGTGCTGTCGCCCGGCTCCCGCGAGGCGTGCGCGCGTGGTGCCCCGGGTGCGTCGGCGACCGGCTCCGCAGCGGCGTGCGCCGGTGGTGGTGGCTCCCCATTCGGCGTGTCGGGCACGCGGGGCAGAAGGATCACGAAAGACGTGCCGTCTCCCGGGGTGCTGCTGACGTCGATGGTGCCGCCGAACGATTCGACGATGCCGTGGACGGTGGCCAGGCCGAGTCCGGCACCGAACCCGCGCTTGCGCGTGGTGAAGAACGGCTCGAACACCCGGCCCGCGGTGCCGGCACTCATCCCGACGCCCGTGTCGCGGACCACGATGCGGACGCATCCGCCCGCGGCGCAGCACTGCCGGCGCGCTGGCACCGTCGAGATCTCGACGTCGAAGCGGCCGCCTTCCGGCATGGCGCGCCTGGCGTTCGACGCGAGGTTGAGCAGGATCTGCTCGAAGCGGGTCCGGTCCCCGAGCACGCGGCCCACGCCTGTTTCGGCGGCGACGCTGACCTCGACGCCCCGGCCCAGGAGCCGCTCGAGGATGGGCACGAAATCGCGGGCGATCGCGGCCGGGTCGATCAGGGTCCTGGAGCCCTCCTGGCCACGGGCGAAGTCGACCAGCTGCGCGACGAGGCCGCGCCCCCGCTCGACCGTGGCCGCGACCTGGTCCAGGTCGGCTGCCCGCGGATCGTCGGCCTCCAGCGAATCGCGGACCAGGCCGGTGAACAGCGAGATCGCGAGCAGGATCTCGTTGAAGTCGTGCGCAACCCCGCTGGCGAACCGCCCGACCGCCTCGAGCCGTTCGCTCCTGTCTCTGCGCTGCCTGAGCCGGTGCAGGTCCGTGACGTCGAACGTGACGCCGTACCAGCGCACGGGGGCGCCGTCAGGGCCGCGGACGCACTTGACGCGTTCGTGCAGCCAGATCGTCTCCCCGTCGGCGCGGCGGACGCGGTACTCGAGGCTGTACTCGTCGAGCTCCGCGTCGTGGTCCCACACCGCCGCAGTGCGCTCGCGATCCTCCGGGACGACGAGCGATCGCCAGAAGCCGCGCTCGGCGACGCGGGCCGCAGGGTACCCAAGGATCCGCTCGGCCTGGTCGCTGACCCACATCGTGCCGGCCTCCAGGTCGCTCACGAACACGATCGCGTCGAGGCCCTCGACGAGGGATCGGTAGCGTTCCTCGCTCGCCCGGAGCGCGCGCAGCGCGAGCGCCCGGACCGTGACGTCGCGCGCGGTCACCACGAGCGATCCGTCCGACCTGGCCACGCGATACTCGACGAAGACGGGTCCCGGGAGCTCGACGACCTCCGTCGCGGGCTCGCCGGTCTCCAGCACGTGCTCGTGGAGGGCGCGCTGCGCGATCGCGCCCGGCAGCGCCTCGTACAGCCGCCGTCCCGCCAGTTCCGCCCGGGCCGCGGCGAACTGCCGCCGCCACTCGTGGTTCGTGTACTCGATGCGGAAGTCGAGCAGGTGCCCTCCGGTGTCGGCGATCGGGGAGAGGACGAGCAGCGCGACCGGGGCGTCGTTGAGGGCCGACAGCCAGTGCCATTCCCGCGCGGCATGCTCCCGCGGCGGGACGATCACGAGCCGCGGATCGGCGTGCCCGCCGGCCGGTGCGGCCTGGCCGGTCGCTGCGGCCCCGCGTGGCGCGCGCGCCGTCGACCGTCGCGGCGCGCTCATAGGAGCTGCCGCTCGAGTGCGTAGCGCGTGAGGTCCGCGTTGCGCGTGAGGCCCATCTTCTCGAGGAGGCGCGCCCGGTAGGTGCTGGCCGTCTTGACCGAGATGCCCAGGCCGCGCGCTGTCTCGGTGAGGCTGTCGCCCATGGCCAGGTGCCTGAAGACCTCGAACTCGCGCCGCGACAGGCGCTCGTGCGGGGCCACGGGCCCCTCGTCGATCAGGCGCCGCGCGAGCAGCTCGGCCGTGGTCGCGGTGACGTGCGGGTGTCCGGTTGCCACCCGGCGAATGGCCTCGATCAGCTGCTCGCTGGAGGCTGTCTTCTCGACGTACCCCGCTGCCCCTGCCGCCAGGCAGCGAAGCGCCATCTGTTCCTCCGGCTGGGCGGAGAAGACCAGGATGCGCAGGCTGGGCCGCAGGGTGCGGAGCGCCGCGATGAGCTCGAGGCCGCCACCCGGCATGCCCAGGTCCAGGAGGCAGACGTCCGCCGATTGGCGGAGCGCGAGTTCCGTCAGCTCCGGGCCCGAACCGGCGACGCCCACCACGTCGATGTCGGAGCAGGCGGAGAGGAGGCGCTCCACGCCCTGGCGAACCACCACGTGATCGTCCGCGAAGAGCACGCGGGCCATCCCCCCGGCCTCCCTCGACGCGCCATCGGGGTTGCCCCGACGATCGGATGCCCATTCTGGCAGCACCTTGACGACCGTGGGAATGGTCCTACGGCAGGTGTGGCACCCGTCCGACAGACGATCCGGCCCGCCGCTCCCTAGCGTGATAGCCCCGACGTGATGTCGGGTGGGATGTGGCGTCAGACGTGTCGAGGAATGGGAGGCGCTCCGTGGACACGTTCATCGGCCGGAGGCGCAGGCTCATCGCGCTCCCGACGTATGCGTTCGCACTCATGCTCGTGGCGTCCCTGGTCATCC
>JAKAHX010000257.1 GCA_021814735.1 Chloroflexota bacterium
CACCAGCACGCGATCGGCGTGCAGTGGGGAGCCGAGGGCGATGCGCCCGAGTCGTACGAGGCGACCACCGATCCTCGCTCCGAGGGGCTGCCAGGGGCGTGGTGACCACGCGCCGGCGGGGGTCCCGCGACGGTGCGTCGCTATACTCTCGGTCGGCCGGTCGCGCCGCGCTCACAACCTCCGCGGCTGGCCATCCCGGCCAGCCGGTCCGCCCTCCCGCCTCCCGCAGCACCCGGAGGATCCGTCGCGTGAGCTCGAACATCGGGCAGAACTACCCCTACTCGCAGGAGACCGAACCCGAGCGGGCGGCGGCGGTCGAGCGGGCTCTGGGCACGTTCGACGGGCTTCGCGACCGGGTGGCCACCGATGCCTCGCCCCTGCCCCCGGCCGGGCGCGACGAGCTCTGGTGGGTCTGGGTCTGCCCCGCGGACAAGGGCGCCGGCCGCCTCCACGTGGCCGGCTACGCCCGGGATCGACGCGCCGTGTACACGGTCTGCGACCACTGCGGCGCGTCGTTCCTGCGCTGACCTGCGCGCGGGCGCTCAGCGTCCCCGGCCCGCCACCTCCTCGGCCACGACCGGCACCGTCCCCTCCCCGATCGCCCGGATGAGCGCGGCCAGCAGCGTCACGCGCGGGACGATGGAACTCACCTCCACGTACTCGTCGGGGGAGTGATCGAGGCCGCCGATCGGCCCGAGACCGTCCAGCGACGGCAGCCCCTCCCCGGCGGTGGTGTTCGCATCGGATGCGCCACCGGTGGACGCATCCCGCAACGGAACACCCAGCCGCTCGGCGATCCCGGTCGCCGCGGCCACGAGCGCCTCGGCAGCGCCGGTGCGCTCCATGGGCCAGTGCCGGCCGCGGAGTTCCACGTCGCACGCGACGTCGGGAACCGTGGACGTGGCCGCGATGTCCCGCACCGCTGCCTCCGCCGCCTCGAGGTCGGCCCGCGACGGCGAGCGCACGTCGACCTCGAGGAGCGCCTCCTCGGCCACGACGTTGGGGCGCGTGCCGCCCCGCACCACGCCCACGTTGCAGGTCACCCCCGGCCAGCGCCCGTTGAGCGCATGCAGGGCCACGGTCTTGTGGGCCGCCTCGAGCACCGCGCTGCGGCCTTTCTCCGGCTCCACCCCCGCGTGGGCGGCCCGTCCCCGGAGCCGGAGCACGAGCGACAGGTTCCCTTTGCGCGCGCTGACGATGTCGCCGTTGGCGCGGGCGTTCTCGAGCACGAGGGCGGCGTCATGCCCGGCGGCCAGGGCACGGATCACCGACGTGCTGGCCGGAGATCCGATCTCCTCGTCGGGATTGGCCACGAACGTGAGCGTGGCACAGGGAAGCCACGGGCTGGCCCCGGGCTCGGCGGCCCGCAGGGCGCGGAGGGCGTACACGCCGGCCAGCAGTCCCGACTTCATGTCGCACACGCCAGGCCCGTAGGCGCGCCCGCCCTCCACGCGGAACGGGCGCTCGGCCGCGGTCCCGGGATCGAAGACGGTGTCGGTATGGCCGATCACCAGGACCCGGCCAGTGCCGCGCCCGCGGAACGTTGCAACCACGGTGTTCCCGAGGTCTGCGTTCGGCAGCACCTGCACGGCGCCACCCAGCGCGCCCAGCGCGTCCGCCATCCAGCTGCCGACCCGGTCCACGCCCGACTTCGTGTACGACCCGGAATCGATGTCGACCAGGGTCTCCAGGTCCGCGAGGTACGCGGGCAGCTCCGCCGAGACTCGCTCGTGCAGCCGATTGAGCCAGGGATCCGGCCGTGTGCCGGGTGTGGTCAGTTCCATGGCCCGAGTCTAGCGGGGCATGCCCCGGCCGGCGGCCACGGGCGCCCGGCGCGCGGCCTCCCGTCGCGCGCTACCATCGGCCGGCCGTGGCGTACGCGCCGCGCGGCCCTGCACCGGAGACCGACGTGATCGCCACCACCGAGCGCTCCCTGGCCGACCGGCTGGCCCGACCCACCCGTCGCCGGGCCGGCGTGTACGGCCGCGCGTTCCGCCGCGAGCTGTCCCGGCTCCGCGATCCCCGGCGCCTGCTGGCGATCGCGCTGATCGGGATCAGCGGCGGGCTGCTCGTGACGTTCCTGGTCGCCCGCGGCGAACTCGCCGGCGCCGATGCCCGCGCGTACTGGGCCGGCGTGCGGATCTGGCTCGCCGGCGGCGATCCCTACCACCCCGGCGGTGTCTTCCTGCCGTACGTCTACGCGCCCTGGATGCTGCCGCTCTTCCTGCCGTGGGCGCTCCTCCCGTGGAACGTTGCCTGGATCGTCTGGCGGGGCGCCAATGTCCTCCTGTTCCTCTGGTCGGCCGAATGGGCGTACCGGCGTCACCCGCTGGCGACCGCCATCGCCTTCGTCGTGATGCTGCTGCCGCTGGCCGCGACGCTCGACACGGGCAACGTCACCCTGCTGCTCGCCCTGGCGATCTGGCTTGCGCAGTTCACGGGGCCGCGGCTGGGCGGGGCTCTCTGGGCACTCGCCGCGAGCATGAAGTGGTTCCCGGCCGTCCTCTTCGTCTTCCTGCCCCCTCGTGCCCGGCTGTGGGCGTTGTTGGGCGGCGTGCTGGCGATCCTGCTGGCCCTGGTCACCTGGCCGGAGACGCTGGTGCAGATCAACACGGCGCTCAACTTCCCGCGGCCACTGCGCCTGGACTACGTGCTGATCTTCTGGGCCGCCGTGCCGTGGCTCTGGCGGCACGAGCATCCGCTCTGGTGGGCCAACCGGCGCGAGTTGCCGGGGGCGATGCGCCTGGCGCGCACCCGCGTCACCGAGACCTGGCACGCACTGCGCCGCGACCCGGCGGCCGCGCGGGATGCACGCCGCGGGATCGGCGAGCGGCTGCGCCGCTACTTCGGACTGGCCTGAGCGCCCGATCGCGGACGGCGCACGCGCCCGTCCACCCGACGCCCGCCGTTCATACCCTGGCCACGGCCTGCGCGCCGGCCTGACAGCGCGGACACCAGTACACGCGGCGGGCCAGCGGCCCCGAGGCACGGCTCCGGATCAGGCTCCCGCAGCGCCGACAGGGCCGCCCGGTCCGGCCATAGACCCAGACGCGCTCCCCGCGCACCCGCGCCGGCATGGGTCCTGGCCACCCGTCCAGGGAGCCGGGCACGGTGGTGCGAACGGGCCCGCCCAGGTTGGCTCGCAGGAGATCGCGGCTCCGCCCCAGCAGGCGCCGCAGCGTCATGTCGTCGAGCGTGCTCACCGGCGTGAACGGGTTGACGGACTCCAGGAAGCACACCTCGCTGCGGTACACGTTCCCGATTCCGGCCACCGCGCCCTGGTCCAGCAGCGCGTCGCCCACCGCCATGTTCGACCGCACCGGGTCACGAAGCCGGCGCAGCGCGCGCTCCGCGTCGAACGTCTCGTCCAGGAGGTCCGGGCCCAGCCGGGACAGCACCGGGTGGACCGCCAGGGCACGGGTCTCCAGCACCTCGACGGTCGGCGCGGAGAAGCAGACGGCCACGGCTCCCGGAACCTCCAGCACGGCGACCGCTGAGCCGGCACTGCGGCGCCACGGTTCGCCCGCCCGGTAGCGGTGCCACGAACCGCGCATCGCGAGGTGCGTGTGCAGGGTCAGCCCATCGCGCGTGCCGACCAGGAGGTGTTTCCCGACCGCCTCGACGCTCACCACGGTCTGCCCTGTCAACCGTTCGACCGGCGCACCGCCCGGCCTCCCCCGTGCAGCCGTGATGGTGCGTCCCTCCAGCAC
>JAKAHX010000258.1 GCA_021814735.1 Chloroflexota bacterium
CGCCGGGTGGCCGTCGTGGGTGGCGGCAACGTGGCCATGGACTCCGTGCGCACGGCCAAGCGGCTGGGCGCGTCAGAGGCGATCTGCGTCTACCGGCGCAGTCGCGAGGAGCTGCCGGCGCGCGCCGAGGAAGTCCATCACGCGGAACAGGAAGGGGTCCGCTTCGACTTCCTCGTCGCGCCGGTGGAGGTGCTGGGCGACGAGCACGGCTGGGTCACCGGGCTCCGCTGCGTCCGCATGGAGCTGGGCGAGCCCGACGCGTCCGGGCGGCGTCGCCCGGTGCCCATCGAGGGCTCCGAGTACGTCATCGAGTGCGACGAGGTCGTGGTCGCCATCGGGACCCGGAGCAACCCGCTCCTCACGCGCACCGCCCCGGAGCTGAAGATCAACCAGTGGGGCTACATCGTCACCGACCAGCACGGCATGACGAGCATGCCCGGGGTCTTTGCCGGCGGCGACATCGTGCGCGGCGCGGCCACCGTGATCCTCGCCATGGGCGACGGCAAGCGCGCGGCGCACGCCATCGAGGCCTACCTGTCGGGCCATTACCCGCCGCCCCCGGAGCCCGACGAGGTCGCGGCCGAGGAGAAGGCCGCCAAGGCGGCCGCCCGCAAGGAGCATGCCACCGCCGTCGCGGCACACTGATCGAACCTGCGCCGATGCCGCCCGCGATCTCGCGGGGGCGCATCGACCAGCGCCGACCCCAGGCAGGCGGCGCGGCCCACCTGGCCGCGCCGCCTGCCTGTCTCAGTCCCGGGTGATCCCCAGCCGCTCCAGCAGATAGCGCCGGACCTGGTCCACCGACACCCGGACCTGCTCCATCGAGTCGCGGTCCCGCACGGTGACCGCGTGGTCCTCCAGCGAGTCCACGTCGACCGTGACGCAGTAGGGCGTGCCGATCTCGTCCTGCCGCCGGTAGAGCTTGCCGATCGACGCGGTGTCGTCGTAGACGGCCATCATGTCCCGCTTCAGGTCGTCGCGGATCCGATGGCAGAGCTCCACGATCTCGGGGCGCTTCTTCAGGAGCGGGAGGACCGCCACCTTGTACGGCGCAAGGTCCGGGTGGAGCGAGAGCACCACGCGGGTCTCGCCCCGTACCTCCTCCTCGCGATAGGCGTCGATCAGGAAGGTGAATGCCGCCCGGTCCGCGCCGGCGGACGTCTCCACGATCCACGGCACGTAGTGCTCGCCGGTGGCCTGGTCGAAATACTCCAGGTTCTCGCCGGTCGCCTGCTGGTGCCGTCCCAGGTCCCAGTCGCCCCGGTTGTGGATCCCCTCGAGCTCCTTCCACCCGAAGGGGAACCGGTACTCGACGTCCACGGCCTTCTTCGCGTAGTGGGCGAGCTCGTCGGGGGCATGCTCGCGGAAGCGGAGCCGGGCGGGATTGACGCCGTACTGCTCGTACCACGCCCGCCGCCGCGGCATCCACGCCTCGAAGTGGGCGCTGGCCGTCTCCGGCTTCACGAAGTACTGCATCTCCATCTGTTCGAACTCGCGCATCCGGAAGACGAAGTTGCCGGGGCTGATCTCGTTGCGAAAGGCCTTGCCGATCTGGGCGATGCCGAAGGGCAGCTTCTTGCGGCTCGACTCCCGCACGTTCCGGAAGTTGACGTAGATCCCCTGCGCCGTCTCCGGGCGCAGGTACACCAGGGCAGCCTCCTCCTCGACCGGCCCCATGTGGGTGCGGAACATCAGGTTGAAGCGGCGCGGGGCGCTCAGCTTCCCCTCGTCCACCGGACAGCGAAGCCCGAGCCGGTCCACGATCCCGGGGTCGCGCAGCTCCGTCTGGGTGAGGCTCTCGGCTCCGGGCAGCTCGTCCAGGCGAAACCGACGGTGGCAGCTCTCGCACTCGACCAGGGGGTCCGAGAAGGAGGCCACGTGGCCCGAGGTCACCCAGACCTGGGGCGCCATCAGGATCCCCGCGTCCAGGCCGACGATGTCGTCGCGCTCCTGGACCATGGCGCGCCACCACGCCCGCTTCACGTTGTTCTTGAGCTCGACCCCCAGGGGCCCGTAGTCCCACACGGCGTTGATGCCGCCGTAGATCTCCGAGCTCGGAAAGATGAACCCGCGCCGCTTGGAGAGCGAGACGATCGTCTCGAGCGCGGCAACGGCCGGGCCGGGGTCCGGCGCCGGGGGCGTCTGGCTGGTCGGATCGGGGGTGTCGGTCACGGCTGGACGTGGCTCCTGTGCGACGGGTGGGCCGCGGACGGGCGCCGCGAGAACGGAAGCATTCTCGCACGGCGTGTCGCTGGGCGAACGGACGCCGGGCGGGCCGCGCACGGATGCCGGCCCGACCGGCGGGCATCCGCCCGCGGGGCGGGCGTTCCGGCCACCCGGCAGCGTCCGCCATCGGGGCGGGAGATGCGGGGACGTGGGCGCAACCGGCCCTTCGGGTGGAACCCCCAACGGCCCGGTGGGAGCGCCCGGGCCGTCGAGCAGCGGTCTCTACGAGAGCGCCCAGCGCGGCCGGGCGTCCCGTTCCTCGGCCAGGTCCGCGTACGCGACGCCGGCGGCGTGCTCCCAGGCCTCCCGGTCCACGCGGACGCAGAACCCGTGGCTCCCCGCGTGGAAGGTGATGCGCGGGTCGTCGCGAACGGCGAAGTCCGCGATGACCGGGAGCGAGACGATGTCGGCCACCGGCGGGATGGTGCCCACGTCACACGTCGGCGCCAGCTCCGCCAGCTCCGCCTCGGTCAGAAGCCGGACGTGGCGCGCGTTCAGCGCCCTGCGGGCCTTGACCAGGTCCAGCATGTCGGCGCCGTTGATCACCAGCAGTGCCCGGCGCCCGTCATCGGCCACGACCGCGATCGTCTTGGCGAACGTGCGCGGGTCGATGTGCTCGATGCGGGCCGTCTCGCGTGCCGTGAAGGAGACGGGGTGCTCGTGGAGCTCGTACTGGACCTCGTGGCTGGCGAGCCAGTCGAGGAGCCCGGCGTGGGGTGGCCGGGCGGTTTCCTGGACGGTCATGATCTGCCTCCCGGCGGCGACGCGCCCGGGCGTGCCCGCCGGGGCCGGCCATCGGCCCGGGCTGCCCCGGCGCCGCAGGACCACGCATCGTCGCGTCACGCGCGGGTCTGGTGTAGCGCCCGCACCGCGGGACGTCGAGTGCCATCCGTCCGGTCGGGTGGTGCCCGACCGGGGGACAGCCGCGCGCCAGGCGCGTCAGTGCCCGGTGCGCACCTCGTCCAGGAACGCCAGCGAGCGCGCGTCGCGCTCCAGCACGTGGCGCACGAAGAGCCGCATCGCCTGCTCGGCCTCCGCCTCCACGGCCGGCGGCAGCCGGAGGGAGCCCACCGCGTCCAGCTCCATGTGGCGGTACGCCTTGAGGAGCCGCAGCCCGGCGGGGGACAGGCTGGCCCGTTCGGCCATCGGGTCCGGGTGGGCCGCACAGAGGAGCCCGCCGAGCGCCGGAACCCAGCGGAACGGCTCGCCGGGCTCGAGGCGACGGTCACACTCCACGCATCGGTCGACCTCGGGGCGCAGGCCCAGCTCGTCCGTCAGCCGGAACTCGAACCAGCGGGCGACCCGACCGGGCGGAAGACCGGCGTCCAGGTGGCCCAGGGCATCGCGGAGCAGATCGTAGAGGCGCGTCGCGGGCGCCCGCTCCTCGGTCGACCGCTCGATGAGCTCCGAGAGATACCAGGCGGTCGCGGTGGACTCGAGCCGGTCCCGCAGCGCGAGCCAGGCGTGCCGCACGGTCGCCT
>JAKAHX010000259.1 GCA_021814735.1 Chloroflexota bacterium
GCGTCCGGCTGGAGCTCCGGCCGGGCACTCTTCCACTGCGCGATGCCGGAGAAGACGCCCTGCAGCTTGTCGACGGCGCGCAGGTGCGGATCGCTGGCGATCGGCGTCACGTTGACCGTCGCGACCTCCACCATGCGGTCCACCACGGCCGCGAGGAGGGCCGCCTTGGAGGGGAAGTAGTGGAAGAAGGCGCCCTTGGACGTGCCGACTTGGTCGATGACGTCCTGGACGCTCAGCTGCTCGTAGCCCTTCGCCTGGATCAGGCGCAGCGCGGCATCGACATACGCGGCCCGACGCTTCGCATGGACGTCCCGGTTGACTGTCCTGGCCATCTCGACCTCAATCGCAGACCGACCGTCGGTCGGATTATACTTCCCGGTGCGACCTCCGACCCGAGGCGGGTGTCGCGAACGGCCTCCGGCTGGCAGGGAACGGCATACGGCGGGAAGGAGACGGTCCCCGGCGGGCAGGGGGTTGGCGTCCCGGGGCCAGGGGACGGACGTGGCTCACCGCGCGGCCAGTGCGGCATAGCCGGTTGGTAAATGGGACCTCCGTGCCATAGAAGCTGGCACGGGCGTCCGGCACGATCGTGGGCATGGCACCGGCTACGATCATTGCGCTGCCTCGGCGAGGACGGCCTCTGCGATCCGTCGCGGGACGCCCCGACCGCTGCCCACAGAACCACCCTGGACGGGTGATCTTCTGGGGCCGGCGGCACTGGACCAGTGCCCCCTTCCGCCGCCAGCGCATGCGCTGCTATCCCGCCGACGGCTCGCCGATCCACACGTTCTCGCTCGAGCGCCGGCAGAACGAGCCGCACCACCAGCACGGCGAGGACTGTCCGACCTGCGACGTGCGGCCAGGGGCCGCCCAGGGCCCGCTCGCCCTCGTCGATTTCTTCCACACGGCCAACGAGATCGCCCGCCTGCTCCAACTCGTCGGGCGTGGTCTCTCGCTGCGGCGAGCGAGCGAGATCGTCCGCCTGGAGGCGCACCGCTATGCGGAGGATGGGCTCGGCATGCGCTTCGCCAGCCGGCAGTGCGAGCTGGCCGCCCGCTACCTTGACGTGCTGGGCGGCGAGATCGACCGGGCGCTCGCGCCCACACGCTGGCCGCGCATCCTGGTCCTCGATTCGCAGCCCCTCAAGCTGCGCGCTTACGGGGCTGCCGAACACGGCGAGCGCTGGAACGAGGAGGACCGGGCGGGCGCGGCGCTCGTGGCGGCAGGCGGTGACGATCCCGGCATCCGCCTCAAGCCCTGGCGCATCGGGTTGGCCGGCGACGAGACCGCCGCCTCTTGGCGCGAGTTCCTCGACGAGCTGCCCGGCGCGCCCGAGTGGGTCGTGGCCGATGGCGCGGGGGCGATCGCCCAGGCGGTGCGCGCGAAATGGCCGAAGGTCGTCTTCTACGCGTGCGAGTACCACCTGGGTCAGGCCCTCCGCGAGGCCGCCCTCGCCGATGGCGTCTACCCCGAGAGCGCGGGCGTGTCGCTCCTCTTCCAGCGCGCCTTCTGGTCGGTGGCCGACTGGGAGCAGCTCGTCGCCTGGGCGCTCGACGACGAGGCCGGGCACCTCACCCTGCTCGGGTGGATGGCCGCCAACGACGCCCTCGTGCGCCGTCAGGTGGCGCTCCGGAAGGGCCACGCCGGCTTCCCCCGCAGCAACGGGGCCGCCGAGCGCGGGTGCGACTGGATCGACCGCCACTTCCCGCGCCGCCGCCGCTACAGCCTGCGCAACGCCAAGCGCCTGTCAGTGATCCTCGCACTCGCCCGCGCGGAGCTCGCCAACCAGGCCGACCTCGTGCGCTACGCCCGCATCGTGAAGGAGCGTCTCGCGGCGCTGCCGGCGGAGTTCCACGTCGCCTGGGGCACGCTCCAGGACCCTGCCGATCGGCTCTGCTCGATCGCCGCGCTCCTGATCGGGGCACGCGACCGCGCGCGGTCGAACACCGCGGCCTACATGGCCGACGCGAAGACGCGCTCGGTGCTGCGCCTGCTCGACGGTGAGAACGAGAAGCGTGCCTGTGCCGGCCTGCCGCCTCTCGTGGCGACCGTCAAGCCCGGACGCCGGACGCTCTCGATCGACGTGGCCGGGCTCACGCTGGCCGACTTTCCCTCGCGCCTCCTCGACTGGGACGCCAAGGCCAACCCTGGCGTGGATCCGCTGACGCTACCCGCCGGCTCGAGCTACCAGGCGCACTGGCGCTGCCACCGTTGCGGGCACACCTGGACCGCGCCGGTGAACCAGCGCACCAAGCGCCTCACCCGCTGTCAGCGCTGCCACACCGAGCGCGCTGACGGCCTGAACTCGCTCGCCGCGGTCCATCCCGACCTCCTCCCCGAGTGGGACGCCGCCGCCAACGCGCCGCTGCGCCCAGAGCGGATCAGGGCGACCTACGACAAGACCGTGGTCTGGCGCTGCCCGAACGACCCGGAACACCCGGCCTACCGGATGTCGCCGTTCGCGCGGGCGAAGGTCGAGGTCGGCTGCCCCATCTGCCGGAAGCGTCGGCTGGCCGAAGAGCGCCGCGAACGCAGGCGAGCCGCATAGGAGGCTGCCGCCCTCAGTTCGGAGGCGAGACCGCGAGCGCGGCCACCAGGCGATCCATGAAACTCTGGTCGGTGACGCGGGGCGGATCGCTCGTGCGCACGAGGAGCGCGAGGTTAGCGACACGCAGCCAACGGCACTCGAACCCGCCGGGCGGGTTGTCGATGACGAGCGGCGGCCCGGAGAGCGCAGCACGGGTGCCATCGCCGATCGGGAGGGCGCGCGCAAGGGCGTCCGGGGACGGGGCGATCTCGACCAGGGAGACGCTCGGCACGTCCGCCGGCAGGGGACGGACGAAGTAGTCGCGCGTGGCGGGCAGGATCGGCCCGCAGTCCGCGATCGGCGCTCCGCCGAGCGGATCGAGGGCGACGCCGGGCATAACCAAGCGCAGGTCGCTCGTGACATGCGCGAGATCAAACGGATGCGGTGCCGTCGCGGCGTCACCGGTCCAGAGGACGGCATCGACGACCATCGCGTGGGTGCATGCGCTCGCCTGATCTCCGCACTGGGACGCGCGGAGATCCTGGACATGGACGCGCAGGATCGCCGGGCCGCTCTCGAGCCCGCTCGTATCGACGAAGTGGAACGTGAGCTCACCCGCCGCGACGAGACTTCCCTGTGCGTCGCCGGCGAGATCGCTGAACGAGGGCTGCCCACAGGAGAAGAGCCAGGGCGAGCTGCCGGTCGCCGGCATTGCCGGACACGCGATCGGCAGCCCTGGCACGTTCGTCACCCAGCCGCCCACCAGAAACGGAGTGCTATCGGTGGTCGTTCGAGCATGGTCCAGGGCTGCCGCCCCGCGCAGCACCGGTTGCCCGTCGAAGAACCGAGGCAGCCCGTCCGCGTAACGCGCTGGCGAGGCTGTCGGGGTGGTCACGGACTGGCTGGCCGGGGCGGCTCCCGTCGGTGCGGCACACGCCGCGATCCAAAGAGCCGCGCTGATCAGCAGGACCGAGGGGATCGATCTCACATGCCACGATCTCATGTCGCCCGGACGCATCTCGAGCCTCATGGGTTCCGCAGAACCTCGCTCTCTCTCTGTCCACGGCGTTCACGGAGAGCGCCTATCGTTCCTCTACCCGACCGCCTGGCTCACGCTCCGCCGATCTGGCTGCCGCGTCAAGACCGGCATTTACCAACCGGCTATGCCGCACTGG
>JAKAHX010000260.1 GCA_021814735.1 Chloroflexota bacterium
GGCGCCCGTGCGGGCCGACGGGCGGGGGCTGGCCGTGGCACGCGGCGTTGCAGAGGGTCGCTTCGTCGCCGCTGGCGCGCCCGGGGAGGCCGTCGGCGACGGCGACGGGGTCGCGGCCCCCGCCCCGCCGGAGACACCGGGGAGCGGGGAGGCTCCCGGCTCGGGCCCGACGACCGGGCTGGCGCCGGGGGCGACGAAGATCGCCAGCACGTGGCGTACCTCCACGGTGTTCCCCTCGCTCGCGAGCTGCGCATCGACCTCGGCGTCGGTGACCGTGATCCCCATCTGCGCCGCCAGCTTCTCCTGGAGCGTTCGATCGATCAGTTCCTGGATCGCGGTCGACGGGATGGCTGCGACCTCGCGCGCGACGTGCTGCAGATCCCGCTCGCCCGTCGCCGGGTCGAGCTGGCCGGTCGCCATCGCGGCCCGGATCTGCTGCGCCAGGCGGTCGTATCGGAAGACGTCCACCTTCTGCTGGGCCAGCCACTCGTCCCGCGTGATGCCGGTGCCGTCGACCGAGGCCACCGCCGACATGTGGTCGCCGTAGTAGCCCGCGACTCCCACCCCCAGGACGGTGACGAGGGCGACGACCGCGAGAAGGACGAGGCCCAGCGACGCCGCTCGCTGCTGGTGCCGGTCGTCCGCCGAGGGACGCCGCCGGCCCGGGCGCACGATCGGTTGGATCCTGAAGGTCATGGCGAGAGAGAGGCGCTCCGTGGTCCGGGGGGCCCGACCGGGCCGTCCCCGCAGGGGTCGTCAGGTGGACCCAGCCGCCGGCCGGATGCCGTAGTCTACCGCACCGTCCGTCGACGCCGGCACGAGCCGGGCCGCCAGGTCGAGCAGCCCGCGCACCTCGATCTCCCACCGGTAGCGGTCGCGGTGGAGGGCCAGCGCCCGCTCCCGGCGCCGCGCGCGGACGCCGGGCGGGGCGTCCAGCACCTCGCGCAGGGCACGCGCGAGGTCGGCCGGGTCGGCCGGGTCAGCGACCGCGCCCAGGTCGTGCGCCTCCACGAGCCCTCGCATGACCGCCAGGTCCCGGCCCACCACCAGGGGGACGCCCGCCGCCAGCGACTCCCAGAACTTGTTCGGCGTGGAGAGCCGCTGGTTGAGGGAATCGCCGGGCACCGCGATCAGTGCCGCATCGGCGCCGGCCGCCCAGCGGGGCACCTCGTCCGGGTGCACCGGCGGCAGCGTCACGTGGTGCCCGGCGAACCGCGGGTCGCGGTCCAGCGCGCGCATCCGCTCGTACCAGGGTCCGAATCCCATGGCCACGAACGCGGCGTCCGGGATGCGCAGCACGGCCTCCCCGGACTCCAGCAGGCCCCGGTCCGCGCCCAGGATCCCCAGGAACAACACGAGCCGGGTGGTGGCGGGCAGCCCGGTGGCTCGCCGGAGGTCGTCGGGGACGGACGCGGCTGGCGGCTCCCAGGGCGGGCAGTTGCGGACCACCACCGGCTCGTCCGGGATCGGCCAGCGGGCCCGGATCACCGCGGCGAGTGCCTCGTTGACCGTGACGATCGCGTCGGCACGACGCACCAGCCCCAGCTCGTGGCGCTCGTAGATGCGCCGCAGGGCCCCGGGCATGGTGGCGTAGGCGTTGCCCTCCAGGAAGAGGTCGATCACGTCGTACACCACGCGGCCCGCCCGGCCCCGGTCGCGGGCGTCAGCGGCCAGCGTCGTGGCGGCGACGAGCGCCGCGATGCCGCAGGCGTGGTACAGGTCCGCCGGCGGCAGCACCCGTCGCAGCCCTTCGGTCCACGCGCGCGCCGGGAGCGGCCAGCGCAGCACGCCCAGGAGGCGGCGCGGGGTCGGCGTGCGGGCGGCGCGGAGGAGCCGCAGGCCGGGCAGCCGCGCCAGTCGTCGGCCCACCGAGGCGGCGACGGCGTCGGAGCGCGCGACGAGGGCTGCAGGGCGCCCACCGGGGGCGGCGACGAACCGCGCGAGTGGGCCGGCAGGGCGGGCACGCACGATGCGGACGGTCCCATCGCGCGCCTCGTCCGGGAGATCGGCCCGGGCCGTCCCGGCGATCACCACCTCCCAGCCGTCGGCCTCCAGGGAGCGGGCGATGCGGAGCGCGCGCGAGTAGGGGGCAACCGGGTTGTGCACGAGCACGATGGCCCGGCGTCGGGCGTTCACGAGCCGAGTGTAGTCGCGCCCGGGGCCGGGACCGGGCCGAGCGACAGGTGGCGGCACCCGGCCGGCACCGACCGTACACTGCCGCCATGCCACCGCTGCACGTGCTCGTCGTCGCGCGCTGGTATCCCGCCGTCGACGACCCGGCGCGCGGCTCTTTCGTGGCCGACCAGGTGGACGCACTCGTGGCCTCGGGACAGGTGACGGCGGAGGTGGCGTCCTTCGAGTACGTCCGCCTCAACCGCGTTCCCGAGCGCCGGGAGCCCGAGCGCACGGCGATCCATGCTCGATACGGTGCCGCGGTGGAGCGCGACGACGCGGCCATCCCGGGGGGCTGGCCGGCGCGGGTGGGCACGTGGCCGCACCTCGGGGATGTCCCGGTCGCGCGGCTGCCAGTGGCGTCCGGCCCGGAGGACACGGCGGGACGCGAGGGAGACGATCACCTCGCGGCCTTCCTTCCCTTCGTGGAGGCGCGCGTCGCGTCCCGTCCGCCGCGGCGCTTCGACCTGGTCCATGCCCACACCGGCTTCCCCGACGGAGAGCTGGCCGCAGCGGCCGCGCGGCGTCTCGGCGTGCCCTACGTGATGACGGAGCACGCGTCGCGGACGCGCGACCTGCTCCGGGATCCGGCCGTCCGGGAACGGTACGTGGCCGTGGTCCGCGGCGCTGCCCGCGTCATGGTGGTGTCCGGGTCGCTTGCCGCCGAGCTGCGGGACGCGCTGCCGGAGCTCGCGAGCGAACTCGCGGATCGGCTCGTCGTGGTGCCCAACATGGTCCCCGTCGAGCGGTTCCGGGCCCCGGCTGCACCCGACCGGCGGCGGGGGGAACTCCTCTACGTGGGGACGCGCAAGCCCGACAAGGGGATCGACACGCTCCTCTCGGCACTCGCGCTGGCCCGGGCACACGATCCCGGCCTGACCCTGCGCCTGGTGGGCCGCTCGCCGACGCCCGCCATCGAGGCCGGCTGGCTGTCGCGGGCCGAGGAGCTCGGGGTGGCCGACGCGGTGACCTTCGATCCGCCCGTCGATCGGGCGGGCGTGGCGGACGCGATGGCGCGGGCCGATCTGTTCGTGCACCCGAGCCGGTACGAGACGTTCGGGGTCGTGGTCGCAGAGGCCCTGGCGTCCGGGCTGCCGGTGGTCGCCACCCGGTCGGGCGGCGCGGAGGAGATCCTGGGCCCGGATCCCTCGTCGGTCGGGGCCTTGGTCCCGGTGGACGATCCGGAAGCCATGGCATCGGCGATCCTGGCAACGCTCGCCCGCCGCGCGGCGTTCGACCCCGGGCACCTCCGTGCGCGTGCCGTCGAACGGTTCGGTGCCGGCGCGGTGGGCTCCCAAGTGCTGGCCGTCTACCGCGGAGCCGTCGGGATCGATGCCGGCGCGGATGGCGGGCCCCACGTGGCGATCGACCGGCGAGCCAACGCGTCGGGGGCAAGTCCCGCCGTCCGGTTTCCGGCCCACGCGCTCCCCCTCGTGGTGGCGTTCAACCGCGTCCAGGCGGCCAGGCTCCTCGCGCCACTCCCCACGGACCTGCTGGCCGCGCTCACGCTGGTCACGGCCGAGGA
>JAKAHX010000261.1 GCA_021814735.1 Chloroflexota bacterium
GGACGGCGCTCTCCCTGCTGGGTGTCGCGCTGTGGCGCCAGGGGGAGCTGGCCGCGGCGTCCGACGCCTACGAGGCCGCACTGCCCGACCTGCGTGCAAGCGGCAACGTGCTCGCGGCTGGTCGGACGGTCGCGGACCTCGCTGCGATCGCGATCGCACAGGGGGATGCGGCGGGGGCCGCAACGCGCTGCGACGCGGAGCTCACGGCGACCGATGCGTCGCCGCACCGGCAGAGCCCCGCGGTGTGGGCTGCCCTGGCTCGGGCGCGGGCCGAGCTCGGCGAGGTGGAGCCGGCGCGAGCCGCGGCACGCCGGGCCCTCGATCTCGCGACCCGTGCCGGCGATGCACCGGTCGCGCGATCGGCCCAGGAGACGCTCGCCCGGCTGGACGCCTCTGGACAGACGGCACCGGGAACGCCCGCGCGCGTCACGCCCACGGGGCTCGTCGAGGCACTGACCGACCGCGAGCTCGAGGTGCTGCGGCTCGTCGCCCTCGGCCGGTCGAACAGCCAGATCGCGCGCGAGCTCTTCGTGACCGTTGGCACCGTGAAGTCCCACGTCCACGCGATCGCGGGCAAGCTCGGGGCGGCCAACCGGGTCGAGGCGGTCGCGCGAGGACGAGCCCTCGGCCTCATCGCCTGAAACCAACCGGCAGCTCCATCTTCGGATGGATGCATCAGGCGGTGGTTGATCCGCAGGCTGATCTCCGACAGCGCCGCCGGCAGGCGGTGGCGCAGATGGAGAAAGGTCATGCGAAGGATGTACGCAGTCGCCCTGATCCTCGGCGGGATCATCGTGGTCGGCCTCGGTGCCGGCTGGCTCGCCTGCGCGGGCTGGCGGAGCGTCGCCACCCACGTCCAGGACGATTTCAGCTCGGGGGCGGCGATCGACGAGATCCGCATCAGCGGTGGCTCCGTGTGGGTCGAGGTCCACGCGACGGACGACCCGGGCGTCCGGGTGCACCGCGACGTGGCCACGCTCAACCCGTTCGCGGGCCAGCCTGCGCCATCGGTGCGCCTGGTTGGCTCTGTCCTCGAGCTCGGCGACGTGCCCGGCGCCTTCCGCGCCACGACGTACGTCGTGACCGCGCCCCTCGGCGTCCGCGTCACGGCGCACATCGGCACGGGAAGCCTCGATCTGCGAGGTGTCTCGAGGGTCGACGCGACGGTCAGGACGGGCTCGGTGGCCGTCACGGACGGGTCCGGCCCCCTCGCCGCGAACGTGGGCACCGGCCAGATCTCGGCCACGGACCTGCGCACGGACACGGTGAGCGCGACGACGGGAACGGGCGCGATCCTCCTCGACCTCGCGGCGCCCGCCGACGTCGAGGCCACCACGGGCACGGGATCCGTGGACCTGAAGGTTCCCGCCGGCTCGTATCACATCGACGCCAGCGCCAGGGTCGGCAAGGTCGCGCTGGCCATCCCGAACGATCCGTCGGGCCGCCACCACCTGGCGCTCCGCGCCGGCATGGGCGGCGTGACGGTGGCGGCGCACTGACCGCGCCGCCGTGGGAGTCGGACGAGGCCGGCAGGCGGGCCACCGCCTGCCGCCGGCCACAGTGCATGCCGAGGGTGCGATGGAGCGCGCGCAGGTGTTTCGGATCCGGTGCCGGGGTGCACTGGACGCCGACTGGTCGGCCTGGTTCGCGGGCCTGACGGTCGTGGCCGAGGCAGACGACATCACGTGCCTCGAAGGCCGCCTCCCGGACCAGGCGGCGCTCCACGGCGTGCTGGGCGCCATTCGCGACCTCGGGCTCGAACTCGTGTCGGTGGAGCCGGTCGCCATGCCTGCGCCGCCACCGGATCAACGCTGAGGGAAGGGAGCACACGATGGACGTCGCGCAGGTGCTCGCGATCTGGCTCCACACGGTGGCGCTCGTGATCGCCTGGGGCTACTACGGGATTCTCGGCCGGATCGCGCTGCCGGCCCTGGAGCGATCGCTGGATGCGCGGACGCTGCCGCTGGTCCTGATGGCCGTGGAGCGACGGGCAGTCCCCCTGGTCCTCCTCTCGGCCGTCCTGTTCACGCTGACCGGCAGCTACCTCCTCGTCATCGACCCGCACTACGCTGGGCTCGGCAACGTGTTCGCCTCGTCGTGGACGGTGCTGATGCTGGTCAAGCACGGGTGCGTGATCGGGTTCGTCGCGCTGGCGGTGGCGGTCGACCTGCTCGTGCGGCGCATCGCACGCACGAGCGATCCGAAGCGGCGGGCACGGGACCTGCGGTGGCTCGGGTTCGGCGCGGAAGCGGCGACCGGCCTCGGCGCGCTCATCGTGCTGCTCACCGCGGTCGCCCAGGTCGGCGCATAGGCGTCCCGGACAGGGAGTGAGGAAGATGTCGACCCTCGGCCTGCACACCGGTCATGCGCCGGACGCGATCCCCTCGTCGCACCGCGATCTCGTCGAGTGCCCGCCGGTCGCCGCCCTGACGACCGTGATGCCGGACGGCTACCCCCAGACATCGGTGGTGTGGTGCGACTTCGACGGCGCGTGCGTGCGGGTCAAACGGCCCATCCGCTACGTCGGCGAGTGCATCCCCGCGCGCTTCGCCGAGACCGAGGTACCCGTGCTGTGCCGCATCCGGCCGACGCACGTGGTGGCCGTCGACGCGGGGACCCCCGAGACGAGGACCGGAGGCGATCCGGCGCCCGTCCCCGCGCTGCCCGGCACCCTGCCCATCCCGGCGGACCACCTCGATCTCCTCGCCCGTCCGATCTGCGGCGTCCTCACCACCATGGGCAGCGACGGCCAGCCGCAGTCGAGCCCCGTGTGGGTCGACGGCGACGGCGCGTGCGCCCGCGTGAACACGACGCTGCAGCGCCAGAAGGGCCGCAACCCGTCGGCGAACCCGAAGCTCAGCCTGCTCGTCGTCGACCCGCGGAACACCGGGCGGTTCCTGCAGATCCGGGGCGACGCGGAGCTCGTCACGGGACCCGAGGCGCTCGAGCATCTCGATGCGCTGACGCAGAAGTACACCCGCCACCCGCGCTTCTACGGATCCGTCTACCCGGCAGCCCAGCAGGCGCGTGAGACGCGCGTCATGGTGCGGATCCACCCTCGGCGCGTGTCCTGTGACGCGATCCATGCGTGAGGGATCGTGGGGCGTGCGCGATGATCGGCAGGCAGGCGCTCCGCGGTCGGACAGTGCCTCACGCGCCGGGGGCGTCGAGCGCGCCGCTCGCCACCGGCAGGCCGGCCAGGCGCCACTCGGGGAACCCGTCGACGAGGCGCCGGGCACGGCGGCCGTGTCGGCGCAGGAGCTCCACCCCCCGGCCGCCCAGGGCACAGAAGGGGCCGCGACAGTAGGCGACTACCTCGCGCCCGGGCGGCAGTTCTGCCAGTCGCGCTTCGAGGACCTCGAGCGGCACCGAGATGGCGCCCGCGATGTGGCCGGCGGCGTACTCCGCGGCCGGGCGGACGTCCACCACCACCACCTCGCCCGCCGCGACCCGGCGCAGCAGCTCGTCGCGCTGCAGGGGCTCCAAGTCATCGGCGGCACCAAGGTAGGCCCGCGCCGCGCGTTCGGCCTCGGCCATCCGTTGCTGCGCGACCTGCCGTAACGAGGCCAGCAATCCGTAGACGTCGTCCCCGGCCAGCCGGTAGAAGATGCGGGTCCCCGAACGGCGTGTCTCCACCAGCCCGGCCCGGCGCAGCACCTGCAGGTGCGCCGAGGTGACGGTG
>JAKAHX010000262.1 GCA_021814735.1 Chloroflexota bacterium
GAACTGCGGCCGGATTTCGTGAAGCTCGACCTGGGGCTGGTCCGCGGGGTCAATGCCGACCTCGGGCGACAGGCCATGGTGACGGCCATGCGCCAGTTCGCCCGGACCGCTGGGTGCCGCCTGATCGGCGAGGGCGTGGAGACCGAGGCCGAGGCGAGGAGCCTCGCCAGCCTCGGCGTCGACTTCGGTCAGGGGTACTTCCATGGCCGCCCGGAGCCGCTGGAGGCACTCCGGCGCGATCGGCGCTGATCCGCCGCTCCCGGGGCGGGACGCCGGCGCCCCGACCGGCGGGGACGGCACAGCCGGGCCCGGCCTGCCGCCGCGCGGCTGGCGTCCGGCCCTGACAATCCTGATCTCTCGGGTCGGATTTCCCGGCCCGGACGGGACCATCGGCCCTCCCCGGGACACCGGCCACGACGGTTCACTACGCCCGTGCAGCAGTCACACGTGATCGACCTGTGACCGGCGCCTCGCTGGCACGCTCCGCCGCGCGCTGGGGCGCGGTCGGGATGCGCCGCCTCGACCTGCGAGGCCTGGCCCGGGTGCTCGGGCCGGCCTGGGTGGTGATGCTGGCCGACGTCGACGCCCCGAGCGTCCTCACCGCGGCCAAGGCCGGCACCGAGTTCGGCACCGCCCTGCTCCTGCCGCTGGTCCTGCTGATCCCGATCCTCTACCTGGTGCAGGAGATGACCGCGCGCCTGGGGGCGGTGACCGGGCGCGGCCACGCGGAACTGCTGCGGGAGCGCTACGGGTTCGGGTGGGCGGCGGTGGCGGTGGTCTCGATGGCCGGGATCGACCTGCTCGCCTACGTGGCGGAGTTCGCCGGGATCGTGCTGGGCGCCTCGATCGTGGGGATCCCCGCCCCGGCCGCGGTGGCCGGTGCGCTCCTCTTCCACTCGGCGATGGTGCTTACCGGCAGCTACCGGCGCTTCGAGCGCCTGGCGCTCGCGCTCTCGGTGGCCCTCTTCACCTTCGTGGTGCTGGCGCTCACCGTCCACCCGGACCCGGCGGCGATGCTGGCGGGCCTCTCCCCTGCCCAGCCGCTCGGCGATCAGCGCTACCTGGACCTCGTGGTGGCCACGGTGGGTGCCGTGATCATGCCCTGGATGCTCTTCTACCAGCAGGCCGCCACGGTGGACAAGGGGCTGCGCGCGCCGGACCTGCGGGCCGCCCGGGCCGAGACGCTCGTCGGCGCGGTGGCCAGTGAGCTGCTCATGGCCGCCGTGGTGGTGGCCGCTGCGGCGGCCATGGCCAGCGCCGGTCCGGCCGGAGCCGCGGCCGGCGCGCTCCCCGCCGGCCTGGAGCGCCTCGCCAGCGGGGCCCCCGGGCTGCTCATCGCGGTGGGCATGGTGGGGGCCGGGCTCCTCGCGGCGGTGGTGATCTCGCTCTCCTCGGCGTGGGCCTGGGCCGAGCTCTTCCGCTGGCCCCACAGCCTGAACCTCGGGGTCCGCCAGGCCCCCCTCTTCTACCTGCTGTACCTGCTCGAGGTGGTGCCCGCCGCTCTCGTGGCCCTGCTCGCCCGCGACCTGGTGACCGTGGTCATCGACGCCATGATCCTGAACGTGGTGGTGCTGGCCATCCCGCTCGCCTTCCTCGTGCGCCTCGCCGGTGACCGCGCCGTGCTGGGGCCCCTGGCCAACGGGCCGCTCCGCACCGCGATCGCCTGGACGGTCACCCTCGGGCTGCTCGCCATGGGGCTCTGGAGCGCCCTCGGCGCCTTCGGCCTGCTGCGCTGAGCTCGGCGATCAAGACGCGGCAGGGCCCTCCCGCCGGCCCTTGGTCCGCAGCATCGCCAGGTCGGCCTGGCGCAGCAGCTCCGCGGGATCCGACGGCCGCTCGTCCACGCCGGCGATCCCGATGGAGGCGCCGACCGACACCGTGGTGCCGTCGAGGTCGATGGGCGCGCTCAGCTCCGCCCGGAGCCGCTCCACGAGCGGTGGCGCGGCGTTGCGCGGGACGCCCGAGAGGATCACGGCAAACTCGTCCCCGCCCAGCCGGCCGATGTGGTCCCCCGGGCGCGTCACGGCCCGCAGCCGCTCTGCCACGGTACGCAGGACCGCGTCACCGGCCGCGTGGCCCAGCCGATCGTTGATCGCCTTGAACCCGTCCAGGTCCACGACCAGCAGCACGCTCGGGCGAGCCCCCCGACGGGCCTCCGAGACGGTGTCCTCCAGCCGTGCCCCGAACTCGCGCCGGTTCGCGAGGTCGGTGAGCATGTCATGCCCCGCGACCCAGCGCAGCCGGTCCCGGTCGAACGCCTGCCAGGCCAGCAGGGCGGGCAGGAGGAACACCAGCGGTGTCCACCACGCGGTGTCGACGTAGGCCTGCGCCATCAGCCAGCCGACCGCCACCTGCGCGCCCTCGGCCGCCACGTACGAGCGCGTGAGCAGCGCCGCGAGCACCACCCGCCAGCGTCCGGTGCGCACGGTGGCCATGGTCAGGGCCAGGTTCGAGCACTCGAAGACGACCCCGCCGACCACGGTCGCCAGCAGATCGCCGAGCGGCCCCGCCGCCGGGGCCGCGGGCAGCGAGGCCCGGACGAGCGAGATGGCGGTCCCGCCCAGCACCGCGGAGATCACAAACGCGGCGTGGTTGTTGAGGACGCCGTACCAGGGGACGCCGCCGCGCAACTCGCGGGGTTCGGTGGTGGCGAGAGCAGCCACCCAGGCGGCCACGAGGGGCCCGCCCAGGCTCATCGTGCTCACCATGGGCGCCAGGAGCCAGACCAGCCGGGTGCCTTCCGGCAGCTCGGCGCTGACGCCGCTCGCGACCAGCGTGAGCGCCCCCCAGAAGAGGATCCCGAGCAGGGTCGCATAGCCGCCCGACACGCCGGCCCATGGGGCACCGATTCGATCGTCCGGCCGCGCGACCAGCGTCACCGCGGTGAGCAGGATCGCGCCCACGGCGATGATCAGGGCGACCCGGACCGCGAGCGCTGGCGGCAGGCTGCGCCCACCGCCGGCGAGAGCCGGGCGCGGAGCGGATGTGTGGCTGCCGGTCGGCACGTACGCATCCCCGATGGGCCCGAACCGCTCGGGCCTCCGGGGTGGATTGTTTCGCCCGGCCAGGGCCCTGCGAATCCGTCGATGGTCCCGCCCGACGGCGGCGGATGTCGCGGCGTACCAGGCGCACGACGGGTCGGCCCGGCCCCCGGTCCTGGGCCGAGTCGCTGATCGACCCGGGCGGGGTCCCGCGCCAGCTTGGCTCCGCGCCAGCTTGCCGATCGACCTCCGTGCCCGGGCGCCGGCGCCGCTGCCGGAACGCCGCCTGGCGCGCCCGTCATCCCCGCGCGAGGGGATCGACCACGTGCACGCGGATCGACCCCGAGCAGGTGGATCGTCACCGCGCAGGCGGATCGACGCTGGTCAGCGGCCGAGCAGCAAGCCGCGGCCCCCCGAGATCAACAGGATCAGGCCACCGGCCCCTACCAGCGGCAGCCTGCCGCCCACGATGCCCACGACCAGGACGATCGCGCCGATGGTGGCACCCAACCACCACGGCCCTCGCAAGTTCACCGATGATCTCCTAGGTTCTCGACGCCGAGTGGCCGGCATCCTTCGCGAACAGGCCCACGGGGCACGCGACGCCGGTTCCCTGCAGGCCACAGTAGCCGTCCGGGTTCTTCGCGAGGTACTGCTGGTGATAGGCCTCGGCGAAGTAGAACGCCGCGG
>JAKAHX010000263.1 GCA_021814735.1 Chloroflexota bacterium
GACCACGTCGTGGCCCGAACCGAGGGCCGCGCGCAGGTGGGTGGCCGCGGGCTCGCCGTCGGCAGGAGACTGCGTGGTGATCTCCACCAGCACGTCGTACGGGGCCGCCGGGTCGGCCAGGAACGATCGGAGGTCGGCCCAGGCCGCGCCGTGCCGCAGGGCCGTCGCAGGCCGGTCGCCGGCCCCGCTCGCGTCCCTGCCCTGCGGGATCGCCGCGAGCGCCTCCGGGCCCACGCCGTCGGGCCGAACCTGCAGACCGGACCGGCGGGTGGCCACGGCGGTCACGTCGAACGCGAGCCCGTGTCGCTCGGCGAGCTCGTCGCCGGCACGGGCGAGCAGATCCGTGAGCGCGCGGCCGACCGCGCCGTAGCCGGCCAGGGCCAGCCGCCGTCGCCTCAGCTCCAACGCACGTCACCCGCCAGCGCCAGGATGCCGGGAAGCCGGTCCAGATCCACGTTGCCGCCCGACGCCACGGCGCACACGGTCTCGCCCTCGCGCAGCGGGATCCGCCCCCCGATGATGGCGCCCAGCGCGGCAGCGCCGGCCGGCTCCAGCAGCTGCTTCATCCGCTCGGGCGCGAAGCGAACACCGGCCGCGATCTCGCGCTCCTCCACCAGCACGATGCCGTCCAGGTAGCGGCGCGCGAGCGCCATCACCCACGGCCCGGCAAACGGCGCGCCCAGGCCATCGGCGATGCTGACCGGATCCAGCTCCACCACGTGGCCGGCCGCGAGCGCCAGGGTCAGTGCGTTGCTGCCGACCGGCTCCACGCCGTACACCCGCACGTCCGGGCGCACCTGCTTCGCCGCCGCCGCGATGCCGGTGGCCAGCCCGCCTCCGCCCACGCCCACGACGATCACGTCCACGTCCGGGAGGTCCTCGAGGATCTCCAGGCCGATGGTCCCCTGCCCGGCGATCATGGCTGGATCGTCGAACGGGTGGATGTACACGAGACCGCGCTCCTCGCGGATCTCCTCGAGGCGGCGGTAGGCGTCGCCCACGTGATCGCCGAACAGGACCACCTCCGCGCCGTATGCCCGGGCCGCCGCGGCCTTCGTCAGCGACGCGCCGGCGGGCATCACCACCGTCGCCGGGATTCCCCGGCTGGCCGCGACATAGGCCACGGCCTGGGCGTGGTTGCCGGCCGACAGCGCGATCAGCCCGCGGCGGCGCTCGTCGTCGGTCAGCCGGTCGACCTTGTTGATCGCGCCCCTCGGCTTGAACGAACCGGTGAGCTGGAGGTGCTCGGCCTTCAGGAAGACGCGGGGCTCCCCGTCGGCGGCTGGCCCGGGAGAGGGCACCACGCCGAGCACGTCGCGGACGATCCGTCCGGCCGTGCGCGAGGAGAGCATGGGCGTGCGGTGCACGCGCCCGTGGATCCGACGGGCAGCCTCGCGGATCGCCGCGAGGGGAACGTCGAGTTCGGGGGGCGTCGAGAGATCGGTCACCCCCCGAGTATGGCAAGGACGCCGCGCGGGCGCCGCGACGCCGCGCGGGCGGATGGAGACCCTCGCGGGCGGATGGAGACCCGTGGCGAGGCCGTCCTCGCAGCAGGCCGCACTCGGCGTGTCGGCGCGGACCTCGTCCAGGTGCGGGCGGGCGGCCACCGCTCCCCGTTTGTGCACCAGCGCAGGTGGCCGACGGTGCCGGTTCGGCTTCACGGCCCGCACCACGTGGACTTCAGGGGCCGTTCAGGGTGCTAGCCTAGCGTCGAGCCCGGGCGCCGGGGGATGGCCACGGCGCCATCTCGTGCACGAGCGACCCGTCCGCGGGCCGCGACGGCCCGACCTGGAGGGATTCGTGACTCGCCTGGCCGCTCGCAGCGACGCCCGGACGCGCAACGACCGGATCCTGCTCGGCTCCATGGCGATCTACGCGCTCGTGCTCGTCGGACTCGCGCTCGCCAGGGGCGTGGAGCTCACGCCGGCCGTGGTGGCCCTGGCCGCCGCCCTCATCGCGGTGCTGGCCCTGCGCCGCCGCCTCCCCTTCCGGGACTGGCTGCCGCTGGTGGCCGTGGCGCTTGCCTACGAGCTGATCCGCGGCTACCGGGTCGCACTCGCGGCGATGGTCCACGTGGCGGGCATCGTCGCGGTCGAGCGCGACCTGCTCGGGGGGAACCTCGCCACGGGGATCCTGCAATCGGCACTGCACCCGATGCACGGCGTGGATCCGATCGCCGTGGGCGCGACGATCATCTACGTGCTGCACGTGCCGCTCCCGATCGCGGTGGCCGGGTTCCTGTGGGTGCGCCGGCGCAGCGTCTTCTACGACTACGTCGCCGCCATGGTGGTCCTCTCGATGGCCGCCTTCATCACGTACCTGCTGCTCCCGGTCGCACCCCCGTGGTGGGCTGCCGCCCACGGTTTCGTGCCGGGGCCCAACGGCCACCCGGCGATCACCTACTTGCAGCCGGCGGCCTTCGCCGGGCTCGCGGACAGCGCCGGGCTCAACGGGGCGGCCATCTTCAGCATCGCGTTCGGCAACATCAGCCCGGACCAGATCGCGTCGTTCCCCTCGATCCACGCGGCGTATCCGTTCCTCGCCTTCCTGGTAGCCCGCCGGGTCCTCGGCCGCTCGCGCTGGATCGTGCTGGCGTACGCCGTGGCGGCCTGGTTCTCGATCGTCTACCTGGGCGACCATTACCTGGTGGACGTGATCGCGGGCATCGCGTACGCGGCCGGTTCGTACTGGGCCGTGGTGCGCGGGCTGCCCCTGGCCGAGACCGCGCTGGGACCCCTGGTCGCGCGACGGCGATCACGCGGGTCCGCAGGCGGCCCTGAGCCAGCCGCCTCCTGAAGCCGGGCCTCGCGGCCCGGGGGCCGGGCGTGCCGCCGGCCGTGAGTGTGCCCGTCGCCGCCAGTGCGCCGCCCGCCGCCAGTGCGGACACTGGCTATGCTCAGCGCATGGCTCCCGTCGTCTTCCCAGCCGATTTCCTCTGGGGGGCGGCGACCGCCGCCCACCAGGTCGAGGGCGACAACGTGACCAGCGACTGGTGGGCGTGGGAGCGCCGGGCGGACACGCCCTGCCGGGAGCCCAGCGGCATCGCCTGCGATCACTACCGCCGCTACGCCGACGACATCGCGCTCCTCGCCTCGACCGGCCTCAACACGTACCGCTTCTCCGTGGAATGGGCCCGCATCGAGCCCTCCGATGGCACCTTCGACCCGGCGGCGATCGACCACTACCGGCGCGTGGTCGAGACGGTGCGTGCGCACGGGCTGGTGCCCATGGTGACGCTGCACCACTTCACGCTGCCGGCCTGGCTCGCCGACCGCGGCGGGTGGCGCGCGCCGGAGACGCCCGCCCGGTTCGAACGCTACGTCCGACGGGTGGTCGCCGAGATCGGCTCGGGCGTTGACTGGTTCTGCACCATCAACGAGCCCGGCGTCGTGGCCTTCGGCGGCTACCTGGGCGCCCTCGGGTTCCCGCCCGGGACCAGGGACGTTGCCTCCTGGAAGGAGGCGATCCGTGGCCTCGTCGAGGGGCATCGGCGCGCCCGGGAGGCCGTCAGGGAGCTGCGGCCCACGGCGCGCGCCGGGGCCACCCACTCCATGCAGGAATGGGAGGCCGATCCCGGAGGCCGTCCAGTCATGGAGTACCTGCGCCGGATGAACGAGGACGTCTTCCTCGAGGCCTGCGCGGACGACGACTTCATCGGGGTCCAGAC